>SBBR01000063.1 GCA_005239615.1 archaeon | reverse complement strand
CGTGTTTGCCGGCGGCTCTACCACTGCGATGGTGGGTTCGCAGTGGACGACTTCCGGCAACGCTATTTATTATTCGAAGCCGGCTACGGGTGATGGGAATGTCGGCATTGGGACCGCTTCTCCTCAGGCTTTGTTGGACGTGAATGGGAGCATTCGGCAGTTGCACCCCACTACTTTGACGATTAAGGGCACGGTGCAGGACTCGACGAACCTTGATACGGCGCGGGGTGTTTTTGTTTCCGGGAAATATGCTTATGTGACTGCTAGTAATCGCTTGACCGTTGTCGATGTCGCTAATCCTGCTTCACCTGCTGTTCTTGGCAGTGTTACTGGTATCGGTAACACTCTTGGTGTTTTTGTTTCCGGGAGGTATGCTTACGTTGCTGGTATAGGAAATAGTAGGTTGTATGTTGTTGATGTTTCTAATCCATTTTTACCTGTAGTTACTGGAAGCGTGAGTGATACAAACCTGGGCGGTGCGATGACGGTTTTTGTTCAGGGTCGTTATGCCTATGTTACAGCAGGTTCTTCCCAGGTTTTGGTGGTTGTTGATGTTAGCAATCCTTCCAGTCCTAGAGTCGTTGGTTGGACTCCACAGGTTACTACTTTCCCTTATGGTTTGTTTGTTTCTGGTCGCTTTGCCTATGCCGGCGTACAGTCCAATAGGCTTTACATTTTAGATATTTCCAATCCGACTAGTCCAGTAATTGCCAGTTTTGTTAATGACTCGACAAACCTTTCCCAGCCGCGTGGTGTTTTTGTTTCTGGCAGGTATGCGTATGTTGCGGAATTTAGTGGTAATCGCCTTACTGTTGTTGATGTGAATAACCCTTACAGCCCTCGTGTCCTAGCGAATGTTTCGGATTCCGTTAATCTCTCCAAGGCTACCTTTGTTTTTGTTTCTGGCAGGTATGCGTATGTTGCTGGAAGTGACTCTAATCGCCTGGCCGTTGTTGACATAAGTAACCCTTCTTCTCCTGTTGTTGTTGGCAGCGTTTATAGTGGTACTGACCTAAACTTTTCTACTGGAAATAGCCACTCTACAGGCTTTTTTGTTTCCGGGCGCTATGCTTACTTTGTTTCTGATATTTCCCATCGGCTTACGATCATTGATTTGCAGGGCTCTGATTTTTCGAGTGTGAGTGTCGGTTCTGTTTCTGCTGGTTCTGTTCAGGTTGCTGATTTGCTGGATGTTGGCAATCATGTGAATGTGCGTGGTGCTTTGAATGTTGGTCCGGGGGGCATTTATTCTCAGGGCTATTTGAGCGTGTTCGACGTGAACGCCCCTTCTGATATGAATGCTGTGTTTGTTGTTGGCCGGGACGGGAATGTTGGTGTGGGCACTGCTTTCCCGAAGAACAAGCTGAATGTTGTAGGGGACGCGAACATCACCACCCTCACCACCAACGGTGTTGTTTATGCAAATGCCGGCGTGCTCACTAACACCGCCCCATCCTCGCAGGAATACAAATCCAATATAAGTCCCGTTGGCCTCAATGCAGGGCGAGTCCTTTCTCTTGAGACCAAGTCCTTTGTCTGGAAGGAAAGCGGGCAGCGGGACTTTGGCTACATTGCGGAGGATGTAAAGGAGAAGGTGCCGGAGCTCTACCGCGACGACGGCAGGACAAAGGGATACGCGCTCGACAAGCTGCCCATGTACGCGATAGAAGTCATCAAGGAGAACGATAGGCTGATTGCCGAGAATGACCGGCTTATTACAGAGAGGCAGGCGAGGATAGGGCAGAGGCAGAAAACCATCGATGGCCTGAAAAAGGTTATTTGCAGGGGAAATGTAAAGGAAAAGGTCTGCGCGGGGGTGTGGGCTCGCGATGATTAATTGCAACAATTCCGCATTTGCCCTTTACAAAGGCGGCAACTGCCATCATTGCTCCGGCGCCCTGCCATATATGATTTCCAGCGCCTCGCTTGGCGAAAGCACCTTTACCCTTGCCTGTTCCTCGAGCCCCTTGTCGTCCGAAATTATGGGGCAGCCGAGCTTCAGCGCGAGCGCAAGGTACGGTGCGTCTTTAGGGTTCAGTTCCTTGGCCTCTCCGAGTTTGTCGGCGAATTCCTCTCGCGTGACAAGTGTTATCTCGGCTTTGATAAGAGCGAATGCCTTCGAGAATTCTTCTTTCGTAAATTTCGTATATACTAGCAATTTGTCGACACGCCTTCCAAGCTCTAGAAACAGGAACTCCGGTGCAAAAAACCCTATTTTTCTCAGCCCTTTGTTGGCCTCAAATATCTCAAAGGAGTTGCCCTTGGCAAGAAGCGCAGAGAATACTATATTCACATCTGCAACTGCAAGCGCGCATTATTTCCCCTTGAATTTTTTCCTGTATAGCCTCTGGTATCTCTTCGATAGCGCCCAGTTCACTTCATCGGAGAGGGCATCCGCCTGCTCCTGCGTCATCTGTGACTTGGATATGATTCTCTTCACTTCCGCGATTTCATCGAATTCCTCTTTCAGCTTCCTCTGCACTATCGACTGCCACTGTATCCTCGGAATGCGCTTCAGTTCCTCCAGTTCATTAGGGCTGTCGATTGTCACCTGCGCCATGCAATCACCTGATGGATTGGTGTTTGAGGAGTATTTAGGCATTCCGCCCACTGCAGGTCGGCAGCATGGTGCACTGCCTCTGCCTTCGGAGTCCAGTAGGCATCGTATTCGGGGTGAAAGGCGATGAATAGGAAACTCCAGATTGTGGCATTCCGGGCGCTTGGGGCATTGCTGGCACTGCTGTTGTTTTCCTCCCTCGCCTCCGCCAGCCTCGTGTTCAACTCGAGGAGCGGCAGCATAGACTTCAACACTGCTGGAGTGGTGCGCGCGAGCGTTGGCACGGATGGAAACCTCGGAATAGGGACGGCCAACCCGGTGGGAAAGCTGAACGTGGTTGGCGATGTGAACATCCTCAATTCCCTCACAGCCACGCCTTCCCTCTACATCAGCCCGGTTGACGGCAATGTGGGGGTAGGCACAATCTACCCGGCGAAAACTCTAAACGTCATAGGCGACATAAACGTGCTTGGCAACCTCTACGCCAGCGGCATTGGCTCGCAGTGGACGACTTCCGGCAACGCTATTTATTATTCGAAGCCGGCTACGGGTGATGGGAATGTGGGCATTGGCACTGCGGTTCCGAATGCTTTGCTGGATGTGAATGGGAGCATTAGGCAGCTGCATCCTACTGCTTTGACGATTAAGGGCACGGTGCAGGATGCGACGAATTTGAATGGGTCACAGGCAGTTTTTGTTTCAGGCCGATACGCTTTTGTGGCCGCTTATACTGGTGCTCGTTTGACTGTTGTTGATGTTTCTAATCCTTCTTTGCCTGTTGTTGTGGGTTCTGTTAATGATGGCACGAATTTGGACAGTGTTAAGGGTGTTTTTGTTTCTGGCCGTTATGCCTATGTCGCCTCTAATTCGGGCAATCGTTTGACTGTTGTTGATGTTTCTAATCCTTCTTCGCCTGTTGTTGTTGGCAGTGTGAATGACAGCACGAATCTTGGTGGGGCCCACGGAGTGTTTGTTTCTGGCCGTTACGCTTATGTTGCGGCAGATGGCCAGGCTCGTTTGACTGTTGTTGATGTTTCTAATCCTTCTTCGCCTGTTGTTGTCGGCAATGTGAATGATGCCACTAATTTGAATGGTGCTTGGGGTGTTTTTGTTTCTGGCCGCTTTGCGTATGTGACTGCTTACTCGGGTGATAGGTTGACTGTTGTTGATGTTTCCAACCCATCTTCCCCTGTTGTGGTCGGCAACGTGACAGATTCCACTAATTTGGATACTCCTACCGGTGTTTTTGTTTCAGGGCGATATGCATATGTTACCGCCAACATCCCAAATCGTTTGACCGTTGTTGACGTAAACAATGCCTTTAGCGGCAAGCTGCGCATTGTCGGCTCGGTGAGCGATGCGGTGAACCTTAAGAATGCGGATTCTGTTTTTGTTTCCGGTCGTTATGCCTATGTGGTTGGGTTGGATTCGAACCGCCTTGCCGCGGTTGATATAACCAATCCTGCTTCCCCTGTGGTTGTTGGTGCAGCGGTAAGCAGCACGGACTTTAATTCTGCCGGTGGAACTTCTTCTGTTTTTGTTTCTGGTAGATATGCGTATGTTGTTGCGGCACAGGCAGCCACTACTGACAAGCTCACTATTGTTGATTTGCATGGCAGTGAGTTTTCGAGCGCTTCAGTAGGGAGCGTTTCCGCTGGGAGTGTTCAGGTTGCTGATTTGTTGGATGTGGGTAACCATGTGAACATCAGGGGGGCCCTTAATGTTGGCCCGGGAGGCATTTATTCGCAGGGTTCTTTGGCTGTTACTGATGTGAATTCTTTGGATGCTAACAGGACTTTTGTTGTTGGGAGGGATGGGAATGTGG
>SBBR01000060.1 GCA_005239615.1 archaeon | reverse complement strand
TCCGTTGGCGGTAGTTTATGAGACCCCGCCAACCCAAATCCCTGCGGGAATTTCCGTTGACGGAAAATGCTTCGCTGGGCTTCAGCCCGCGGCGCTCAGAATCCGTCGCGTCGAAGGAACTTCTGCCAACGCAAAATTCTCTATATACAATCTAGTTTCACCTTTTCCATTGCCACAGGCTATAAGATAGGATCTAAACACTTACCTACTTATCAACGGCGCTTTTCTTTCAGCCCGAGAAACCTCCAACGATTTAGCGAAAGAAAAAGTGGCATATTTTTCACATATCAAACCCTTGCTTGGGGAAGGTAGACCTGCCCATCAATAGAACTGTAGAGGCATCATGCACTTACTTGTTTTTCCGCCGCCGACTTCTTCCAAAAGTCAATGTCGAGGAGGTACTTCATGAATGTCTTCGCGCCCATCATGAGCCTCGGAGCTTCGCGTGGCTGGCTCAGCATGAGCTTCAGCCTGCTTACAATATATGAGGGCCTCCAATAAAATTCCTTGCGTGCCCAGTCGCAAGAAGCCACAAGCTCATCTGCCTTAAGGTGCTCCGTGCTCACAATGGTGTTGTGCGTTCCCTCTACAGTGAGCCATTCGCCCCACTTCTGCGTTGTGAGGTAGCCGCCTTCCTGCGCCCACCTGAATGCCTCCGTGCCGGGGTATACCATTATCGGGAAGAATTGCGCCGTGTCTGGCTCGAGCTTCTTCGCCCATTCAACAGTCTTCTTTATAGTTTCCTTTGTCTCACCGTTGTTCCCCATCATGAAGCACCCGTGCACTAGGAGGTTCGCTTTCTTGGAATCAACCATGAACTGCTCTATCTTCTCTATACGCGTGCCCTTCTTGATGTTGTTGAGTATCAGCTGGTCCGCGCTCTCAAAGCCAACACACATGAGCCTGCAGCCGCCTTTCTTCATCCACTGCATTGTCTCCAAATCAAGGTCGGCGCGCGAATTGCATGTCCATGTAATATCAAGGCCACGGCTCTGCACTTCCCTGCAAAGCTCTATTGTGCGCGCCTTGTCCTGTGTTAGGGTGTCGTCTTCAATCATTATGTCCTTTACTTCAGGCAGGTTCTTTGCAATCCACTCGAACTCGTCGACTACGTTCTTCACGCTACGCGCCCTGTAAGAATGCCCGGTCAGGGTCTGCGGCCACTTGCAGAATGTGCAGCGGTACTTGCATCCGCGACCTGTTATGATTGTGACCTCAGGGAAGAGCACCGAAGGGTAAAAATAGTCCCTGATTTTCAAATGCCTTTTGTACACGTCGCTTACAAAGGGCATGTCATCGAGGCCCTCCTGTTCAATCGGCGGCATGTTAGGCGTGAATTTTAACTTCCCTTCGCCGTCCCAGTAAGTGATACCAAGCACCGTGTCAAGCGACTTCTTGTACTCGAGCGCGTGCGCGAGGTCCCTCAGTATGTAATCGTACTCCCCACGCGCAACAGCATCAATCTTCCTGCTCGCCCTCAGTGATATCTCCGGCAGCGCGCCAACGTGCGTTCCTACCATTATGATGAACGCCTCAGGTCTGGCGTCCTTCAGGGTTTCAACAACCTTCACGTCGTTGTTGAACGAAGCAGTAACAGAATCAACCACAATGAGCTCTGGTTTCCAGTCCCTCGTTAGCTCCACAACTTCTTCGAGCTTCATGCCAGAAGCTGGGCAGTCAAGCAGCTTTACGTCATGGCCTGCTTTCTCGAGCACGCCGGTTGCATAGCCCATCCAGATTGGGTAGTAAACGCACCCGCCCTTCGAGATGGCGGGAGACCTGCTTGTCCTTGAAAATCTGAAAAGGAAAGGCGGATTTAGCATCAGGATTTTCATTATAAAAACCTTACAAACAATGCCACGAACCTGAATATAAACCTTAAACGCGCGTTAATGCCTCTGCCGCGCCTTACTAACTTCCTTCCGGCCTTAAAAATCCTTTTTGGTACAACGCCCTCTGCCGCGCCTATGGAAAATGGCTTGGAAGGCTGCCTCAGCAACCAAAAAGGACCTCTTGCCATTCATGGCCCTTGTCCCTTTGGGACGAGGTCTCGTCCTGAGAGAACAAGATTGCCCGTGGTGTTCAGGGCTTCTGCGCTAGGCACACCACGCTAGAGCCGAATGGTATGACAATTCCCTCGCTTATGGCACGGTTCTCTAGCCTCAGGCTCTGGATAATTGCAGTGTTGAATGGCTCCGGAGCTATCCCGAGGTCGGGGTTGGTCTTGGTTAGATCGCCGTCGAACAGAACCCTGCGGAAGTACTTGAACACCGCCACAGGCAGGAAATAGGTACCGTTCCAGTAGCTGAGCCTCTTGATGGACAGCCCTGCGCCACTGACAAGCCTTCTCACGTCGTCGATTTCATACCTCCTGTGGTGGTGACACAGAAGGTCATGTGGGCCGTACATGAACCTATACGCAGGCACGGTGAGATAAAGGTGGCCCCCATTCTTTATGCCTCGCGCGAGCCTCTTCACGCACGCAGCGTCATCCTCGATGTGCTCAAGCACATCCATCATGAGCACGAGGTCGTACTTTTTCCTGAAATCGTACTCCTCGATTTTTTTCCTCGTGACGTCCAGACCCTTTTTGCGGGAGAACTTGACAGCGGTAGGGTCCATATCAATGCCCTCTACGCTGTAGCCTTTCGAGCGCAGGAACTCAAGATTTTTGCCGCACCCAACGCCTATCTCGAAGACATCACCGGAGCCGTTCGGGAGCATCCTGTCCAGCAGGTCGCGCCTCGAGACATGCCAGAAGTTTTTTTCCTCCAGCGCGCTGATGTTGAGGAGTTCCTTCTTATCCAAGCCACACACCAGATTATTGAATAACTGTATGTTTGACTGTATGTTTGGGCCGCAAAAGGGTTTTTAATGGAGAGAATAAGGAGTTTCCGATTTTTTTGGGGCGATAGATGCATTGTCGGGCAGCATTATTGCCTTGCATTTCTCTCCCCGACAAACCTGTTCACGCGCAGCAGCTCGTCAAAGCTGCCTGCATCGAGCCATTCCTTCGTGAGCCTGCTTGCCGCGAGCGAGCCAACCTTTATGTAGTAATTGTGCAGGTCGGCGATCTCCAGTTCCCCGCGCGCGCTTGGTTTGAGGGTTTTTATCACGTCGAAAACCTGTGGCGTATACATGTAGACACCCACGACAACCCAGTTAGTGGGCGGGTCCTTCGGCTTCTCGACAACCTTCACGACCTTTTCGCCCTCGAGCACTGCCACTCCGGCTTTCGTGGCCTCCTCCCGCGTCGTCTCAAATAGCAGGATTCTCGCCTTTTCCTTTCCCTTCTCGAACGCCTTTACGAACGGTGTGATGTCGTCGAAGAGTATGTTGTCACCGTTGATTGAAACGAACCTGTCGTTTTCCACAAATTCCTTTGCAAGCCCGATTGCCTGCGGCAGCCCTCCGGCCTCGTCCTGAACTCTGAAGGTGAAGTTCACGCCGAAGTCCTTTCCGGAACCAAGCAGGGCGAAGACGTCTCCTGCATGCTCTGTTCCCGTGATGACCAAGATATCCTTGATGCCAGCCCGCCTCAGGGTTTCAATCGGGTAATAAATCATCGGCTTGTCGTAAATCGGCAGAAGATGCTTGTTCAGGACAGAAGTAAGGGGTTTTAGCCTGCTGCCCCGCCCGCCAGCAAGAATAATGCCTTTCATCTATCCCCCTCTTTTTTCAATAATATTTTCCATTTCATCACCAACTGTTAAACAGCTGTATAAACTTTAACTGCCAATAGGTTCTTTAGGGTTTTTAATTTCAAGTCCGTTATCATAGTAAAAAATTGCCAAAAAAGATTTGTAATCATTATACTTTCCCCTTCAGTGGCTTCCACCACCATTCATTTTCCTTATACCATTTCACTGTTTCGGCGAGGCCCTCGTCAAATCTTTTCATCGGCTCCCACCCGAGCGCCCTCGTTTTTGAGCTGTCGAGCGAGTAGCGCCTGTCATGCCCTTTTCTGTCCTCCACAAGCTCTATATAGCTCTCGTCCCTCCCTGTCAGCCTGAGGATTTTTTTCGTCAACTCAATATTCTGCACTTCGTTCCCGCCGCCGATGTTGTAGATTTCGCCCTTCTTCCCCTTCCGGTAGACAGTTAGGAGTGCGCGGCAGTTGTCCTCCACGTGTAGCCAGTCCCTCACGTTTTTGCCGTCGCCATAAAGCGGCACTTTTTTTTCTTCAAGAAGGTTCGTGATGAAGAGCGGGATGACCTTTTCAGGGTACTGATAAGGGCCATAATTGTTCGAGCTGCGCGTGACCAAAACATCGAAGCCGAACGTCGTGAAGTAGCTCAGCGCTATGAGGTCTGACGCCGCCTTCGTTGCGGAGTACGGATTGCGGGGTTCTAGCCTATCGGTTTCCTTCGATGAGCCTTTCTCGACCGAGCCATAGACTTCGTCGGTCGAGACTTGCACAAAGCGCTCGACCCCAGCTTTCATTGCGCATTCACCCATGTTCTTGGTCCCAGCCACATTTGTGCGCACGAAAGCTGAAGAGTCTTTTATGGAATTGTCCACATGGCTCTCGGCCGCGAAGCTGAACACTGTGTCAATCCCTTCAAGGGCCTTTGCGGTGGTTTTCCTGTCCGCAATGTCCCCTTTTATGAATGTATACCTCTTGCCGAGGCTTTTGTCTTCCGCGACGCCTCTTAGATTGTTCGGGTTTCCAGCATAGGTGAGCAGGTCGAGGTTCACCACCTCAGCATCAGTTTCCTTCAGCAGCATCCTCACGAAAGCGCTTCCTATGAATCCGCAGCCTCCAGTGACGAGAACCCTTTCCACTCAACCACCAAAAAATATGCCGCCGATAATTGGCCGGGTTGCAGATAGCCGTCCGGAATTCCACCAAAGCGTTTTCCCGGACTGCTATAATTCCGCCCCTGACTTAATTAAATGTTTTTGGTTCAGGCAGATTCCGCGCTAAGAGTGCCATTGCCGTGTAGCCCATTTATCCGGTCGGTCGTTATCCTACCAATGAGGCCACGTAAAACAATAAATTGCCGGCAGTTTGGCTCTGTCGTTCTGGAAAATTTGGCCGGGTTTATCAAGGATTACCGACCGTTTTAATGGTCGCCCGAAGCATTTGGCGGCTTTGCATCAATGAAAAATTGCGACACACAATCTTAATCAGTCCTCCCTAAACTGGCTAAGTCATGTATAAAGAGGAACAAGAAAATAGAGGAGGAGATTCTCTACATCGAGAAGAAAAAAGCAGTGGCATGGGTAAACGGTATGGCTGCGTGAAGGGCGTGCCGAAGACCATTACTTTACCCTTTTGCATTTTGGTGTGGGGACGAAACTAGGAGAATTGGGCGGTACAAGCGCAATTTCCCAGCCAACAATAACGGTTCCTTGTAACTTTGTAATTGTTGTCTGGCGGCCTCAGGGTTTTTCGCAAACTACAAACTGGTTAAAGCCAAGCTTGAACGTCCTCGCTTCAATGATCCTGAATCCCGCTTGCTGGCATGCCGACTTGAGCTCTTCCAGCGAGAATATGTGCTTGTGGTCCTCCGCGGCGAAGCTCGAGACAAGGCCTATCCTCCTGAAGATTTTGTGCACGGCATCACCCGCTATTGTTGGAGTCGTTAGGATGAGCCTGCCGTTTTTGCGCAGGGAGGAAAAGGCGTTCCCAAGAGCCTTATGAGGGCTCTTGAGGTGCTCAATGACTGCATCATTGTTAGGCAGTCGACCTGCCGAAGCCCTTCACGCCCTTTTCTATGTCGCCCTACGCGTACCTGAAGCCCATGCCAGCTTTTTTGTCATAGATGTCAATCCCGTTGTATTCCATGCCCTTTCCCAGCAATTTCCTCAGTAGCCCGGATTCACAGCCTATATCAAGCAGCCTCTTTCCCGAAACGTACCTTGCGGCAATGGAATTCCTTTCCTTTGCGAGGTAACCTGTTATCAGGCCGGAATCTTTTCCCATCGAAGAACCACTTGCCTGGCTTCACAGCGCTATCAGAAGTCAACACAATGAAATGCAATTTGTATTATAATTCATTTTATAATTCATTTGCTCGGCATGGAGAATATCATGGTCGCCGGTGGTGCCGGTTTCATAGTTTCCAACCTATGCGATTTCCTGTTGGTAAAGGGCGAATCCGTCGTCTGCGTTGGCAGCACCATCATCGACCCAACGCAGGACGCCACTCGCTTCAGGGGTTGTTAGAGTGTCTCCTGCGTTCAACGGTTTTGCCAAATTGAAAATTGCGGAAATATTCAGCTGTCTAAACCATTGCCGTCGACGGCTGTTTGTGAGACCCAGCCAACCTTTCCCTTCGGCGACTGATGACGGAAAATGCTTCGCCGGGCTTCAGCCCGTGGTGCTTAGAGACGCCTTATCCATCAACGAAACCGCATTTCCCTGCCACGATAAACTTCCACGGGGCCAAACAAATGCCTTCAGGTCCATTCAGCCTCGCATGTTTCCGGGACTCATTCGGAGCGTTTCGAGTACCAGGCTATTGTTTTCTTCAGCCCTTCCTCAAAGCTGTACCTGGGAGAGTATCCGAGCAGCTTCCTTGCCTTGGAGATGTCCGCAACAAACCTCACGACTTCGCCAACCCGGTTCTCCCCTATTTTGATTTTGCTTGCGGAGCCCGTTTCCATCTTTATCATTTCCCCAACCTTCATGAGCGCGGTGCCCTTCCCAGTGGCGATGTTGAATGTCAGGTTTTTCACGGAATCAAACTTCTCTATACAGAGCATGATCCCCCACACGGCGTCGTCAATGTAGGTGAAGTCAAGGACCTTATCCTTCCCGAAAATTGTTATCTGCCCGTCATCCATGCAGAGTCTCGTCACTGAAGGAATGAACCTGTCACTGTCATCATACATGCCGTAAACGTTTGAGAACCTCGTTATGATGAAATCCACTCCGTAGCAGTTCCTGTACGAGTGCGCAAGCGCCTCGCCCGAAATCTTGGATGCGCTGTAGGGGCTTTCCGAGCTCTCTACGCGCGCGTCGCTCTCCTTTATTATGCTTTCCCGACTTTTTGGGGTGTTGCCGTATACTTCCCTACTAGAGGCGAAAATGAACCTTTTCGCGCCGCCTTTGCGGCAGTATTCAAGGGCGTTGAACGTCGTGTCGAAGTTGTCCTTCGCCTGCACTGGGTCGATCACGATGTTGTACACACGCGCATTGGCCGCGAGATGCACCACGATGTCAAAGCCTTTTTGGAGCCTGTCAACTGCCTTCATGTCGCGCAGGTCGCAGAGCTTCGTGATGGAATTAATTCCCGGCTTCCACTTGTTGGGTTTTATGTCGACTCCAGTGACCTCGTAATTGCCGCTTTCAAGGAGCTTCTCGCACAGCCTAGTTCCTATTGTGCCGCTGCTGCCCGTGACGAGGATTTTTTTTATCGCCATCAGAGAAACACACCAAGCAAAGAATTATTAATTCCTGCTCAGACCAGCAGCTTGCCGAACCTTATGCTGCCAATCAGCCTGCTTGCTTTCACAGCAACAACATATCCAATTCCGAGGATTATGATTGCTAGGGTGTGCAGCGGCGTTTTGTTTTCGAGGAATGTTATCCCTCGTGGACTGCTGAGGCCGAACTTTCCTCCGGGCTGCCACGTGCCAGTTGCCACTGAAAAGTCATGCACCGGGTCAACAAGGAATCCAAATTTTATGTGCAGGAATTCCTTGCATAGGGAGGTCGGGTGCTTCTTGTAGAGCAGCACATCATTCTGATGATATTCGAGGCGCTTCAGCACGTACTTCACAAGCCCGACAATGCCTTTCGGCTTTGTTTCCACGTGGTCGTGGATATAGCCTGCCTTCACGAGCCTGAATTTGTACCCCAACTCCATGATCTTGAACGACAGGTCGGTGTCCTCCCTGTAATAGTGGTATTCCTCGTCATACCCACCAACTTTTTCGAGCAGCTCCTTCCTGTACGCCGTTGATGTTCCGCCATAGTAATCATACGCACTCACAACCCCAACCTTGGGCGAGTCGAAGCCCATGACCATTTTCTCCAGCCAATCCTTCTCCGCGATGCAGTCATGGTCCATGTTCACAACTATACCGTACTGCGCGCTTTCAATACCCAGGTTCCGTGCCTTGCACACCCCTGAATTCGGCTGGTGGAAAACCCTGAAGTAACTTTTGCCCTCTTTGTATGCATCGAGGAACTCTCTTGTGCCATCAGTGCTCCCGTCATTCACTACGATGACCTCGTACTTTCCAGCATACTTCTGGCTGAGTAGCGCATCAAGAGTCTTTCTCAGTGCGACTTCATTGTTGTACGTCGCCACCAATATTGTCACTCCCGGAAGCGCTTTTTTTTGTAGTTGTTTTGCAAGCATTGCTTCACTCTCCAATTAGTTTTTGGACAAATTCCTCAAGCAGCTCCGGAATCCTTCCTCTTAACACCTTTGCTGGTGTAAAGCGCGCTATTTCCTTCAGCTTGCCCCCAAGGTCTCCTTCGGTCCAAGCGACGAGGCCGATGCCCTTGGTTTCCACGACCTCTGCCAACTCGAGCTGGTGGTTATTCGTGTGCTCGCCATATTCCTTCCTTCGCGGCATCACAACCATTTTCTTGCCGAGGTTCTTGCAAATCCCTATGTTTCCCTCTCCTGCGTGGGTTATCACAACGTCAGCCTGAATGAGGTGCCGGTTGAACTCATCAATAGTGAGGAATGACTTGCAAGGAAAATTCCGTGGCGTGTATGTGCTTGACCCTGACTGGGCGAAGATCCCCCCCCGGATTTTTTTTTCACCCGCAAGCCTGTCGATTTCAAGTAGGAGTCTGTTGAACTGCTGCGGATGTGTTCCTACGGAGACAAAAAACCTTGCTACTGCAGTTCCCCTCGCACGTGCTTTTTTCTTCATATAGCTTCACCAGTTTCATGAAATTGCCTACGCGTACAGTGTGCCGATGAGCTCAGAATACACTCCCGCCATAGATTCCCCTTGGGTAGAATTTCCGGAGCTCTTCCCACTGATAAATGAAGAGGTCTACAAACAAGTACGCTATCCTCCCGCTGACTCCCGGTTTCAGCGGCCTGCAGAAGCTCTCGATGAAGACTATCTTCCTTCCGAGCAGCTTACCCGCGATACACGCTATAATGCCTAGGTCGGCTCCGGTGGACACCACCAAATCAGGCTTCTCCCTGTTGATGGTTAGCAAGCACTGCAGGAAGCACTTGGCTGTCGCGAGCGGATTTCTTCCTGGGCGCTCTGCAAAGGACACAATCTCCTTTCCGGCAAGGCTTTCAGTGTCGGTGCGCCTGAAGGTGATGAAGAAATGCTCATACCTAGAGTAGAAATCCTTCAGCTGCAGCATCTCGGATAAATGGCCGCCGGCAGAACACGCCAGGCACACTTTGAACTGTTTTCCCATCAAACTATCAGATTGCCCTGAAGAATTAAACCTTTTTGGTTTAATTTACATAGCTTGGTATTGGTACAACCATAGGATTGTGCCTTCACATCCATAATTGGCTACAAGAATCTGCTTTCTTGGCTTGGTATAAAAACCTTATGCGGGACGAATGCTAGTGATGATTCAGAAGCTGAAGGGTTTCGTATCCAGCAACAAGAAAGAGCTGGCATTCCTTTTCCTAGTGTTCCTCCTCGCGTTTGGCATTAGGGGCCACCAGTTCATATATGAGTTCTTTTTCGAGTTCGACGGTTACTACCACGCAAGAATGACAGAGTACGTGATGGAGAACGGTAAAATACCTGGGACAGATCCTCTGGCTTATTACTATCTTCCCAACGGCCTGGCTAGCCCACAGTTCCAGGACGGCCCTTTCTGGTGGCTCTTTACAGGTTCACTATTCCGCATACTGACGCTTGGGGCGCCCCTCGATAATGCTACATGGTATTTAGCGATAAAGCTTTTTCCCGCACTATTTGGTTCGCTCGTCTGCATAGCGATGTATTTCCTCGGCAAGGAGATGTATGGCAGGCGTGCCGGCGCCATCATGGCGATTTTTGCCGCTGTTGTACCTGCTTTCGTTTACAGGACAATGGCAGGTTGGTTCGAGGGCCAATCGCTCGGCTTCCTGTGGATGGTCCTTGGCTTCATTTTCTTCATCCGCGCCATCAAGAACGGGGCACTCAGCAAGAGCACTGTACTAAATTCCCTGATTGCGGGCTTTTTCTTTGCGGTCATGGCGTGGAACTGGCAGGCCTACCTCATGGTGCCCTATATACTGCTCGGTTTCTTTTCCCTGACTGCGTTAATCCTTTTTCTGAGGTTCATTTTCCTCAGCGAACCGGCAAAAACAAGGCTCAATGTGATGGCAAACACTTGCGTGGCTTTTTTCACTTTTCTTATCCTTGCCTCGTTAGTCATAGGCACAGTGTGGATAGAAGCCTTCCAGACGAACTTTTTGCACGTCATCAGACCAGGAGGGGCCATCGACCTTGCTGGTGCTGGCCAGACTGCCGGTAGCGTGTTTTCGGTCAGCGTCGGAGAGGAAAGCAAGGGCCTCAGTTATTGGGGCAACAAGTATAATGCACTCAGCGTATTCATCGGCTGGCCCGTCACAGCAGGTACCCAGAAGACTCCTACAGACCCTCCCCCATACACCCCTGTCTTTCCATGGTATGTCCCGGGGCTTGTCTTCATTTTCCTCCTTTACAGGTTAGTCAAGAACAAGGACGACCATGCCTCTGTGCTTGCGCTCATTTGGATAGGCTTCGCCATATACCTGGCATACATAAAGCTGAAATTCACGTTCTATCTTGGCCTACCAGTTGCCCTTGCTGCAGGAATCACCCTGAACGAACTGCTTTCCTTCATGGGTGAAAGGCCGGGTTTCGAGAAGAAACTCATTGGAGTTGGGGCTGGCTTCATGCTTTTGGTAGGGGTTGCGGCAGGTGCCTTCTTCATAACACAGAACACGCCTAACATTGAATATGACACAGGCTGGAAAGAATCGCTCAAGTGGATAGCCGAGAATACGCCTGCCGACTCAAAGCTCTTCAATTGGTGGGATGAGGGGCACTGGATAACATTCATCGCCCGCCGAGCTGTGAGCACTGATAACCGAAATGGTGACCTCAACTCGAACTCCGATTACTCACTATTTCTTCTTTCGGGCGACGAAAATGCTGCAGTGGCGATACTCAACTCCAGGTACGATCCGGATTATGTGCTGACAAGCGAGGACTTACTTGAGAAAATGGGCTCGCTGGGAATATACGCCTACCAGACCACGAACAATTCCGACCCTAGAGTATCGAGGTTCATGGGGATAACCATACCTTGTCAGAAGGTCACAGACCCACTTTCTAGGCAGACCTACATGCAGTGCGGTCAGAACATCCTCGCCGATCAGCAGTTCAGTGAAATTCCTACGAGATGGATAGAGCAGCCTAACCAGACAATTGGGGGAACTGAAAAGGTCTTTATATACAGGAACGAGGCTGGAAACAAAATCTTCATATTCAACAAGGCGGCCAACGACACATTCATTGTGAGGTTGTTCTTCGACAAGGAAAACCTGAAGCATTTCCAAGAGGTCTACTCGTACAAGGAAGTAAGGTTATTCAAGTACCTGCCGTGAGGTTGTGGAGTTGCAGCCCGACATGTCAGCCGCATCGGTAGCATTAGTCTTTTTGGGCTCGTTCCTCCTCACATACTTTATAACCCCAATAATGATTAGGCGGATAGGCTCTCGCGGCCTTACTGGCAGGGACATGAACAAGCTCGACAAGCAAGAGATTCCGGAGATGGGGGGCATCTCGATAATGCTCGGCCTGTCGTTGGGAATAATAAGCGCCATATTCATAAGCACTTACACGGGCTTCCTGCGCCTTGACCTCACGGTAGTGCTGGCCTCATTCCTGACTATCCTACTTGTCGGTTTCATAGGGGTTATTGATGATCTAATCGGTTGGAAAAAGGGCATTAGGCAGTGGCAGCACGCCCTGTTCCCACTGTTTGCAGCTTTTCCCCTCATGGCAATCAATGCTGGCACGACCACGATCTCAGTACCGTTATTCGGTACTTTTTCCCTTGGTATACTTTACTCCCTTATCCTCGTGCCGATAGGCATTACAGGTGCGAGCAACGCCTTCAACATGCTCGCCGGCTTCAACGGACTCGAGGCTGGTCTTGGTGTGATTATTGTCTCAACATTGTCCCTCATTGCCGCTCTTTACGGTAAGCCCGAAGCACTCGTCATAGGAGTTGCAGTGGTGGGTGCGCTGTTGGCGTTCCTTAGGTACAACTGGTTTCCCGCGAAAGTATTCGGGGGGGATTCGCTGACAATGATGATAGGCGCCAGCATCGCCACGATTTCAATTGTCGGGAACATGGAGAAGGTAGGAGTGGCAATAATCTCCCTCTACTGGCTCGAGCTCCTGTTCAAGGCGAGGCACAGGTTCCAGAGCGAATCCTTTGGCATCCCCCAGAAGGACGGCACGCTCGCACCAGACCCGCTTGGTGGCTCCCTCACGCACGTCATGATGTCCCTCGGAAGGTTCACCGAGCAGACAGTGGTCCTCAACTTCCTCGCGTTGCAGCTTCTCATCTCGGTCGTTGTGTTCCTCATGTTCTATTTCAAGCTCTTTTGAGCCCCCCACCTCAGAACATCAGTTCACTGCGACCTTCGGCAAGCACCGCATTATCCTTTTGTACTCCAGCCCGCTGAGCCTCCACAGCGACGGCGACCCTTTCTCGTGCCCCTCTAGCCGTGTCTTGTAGTGCAGCGGTCCGGCAACGAGGCCCTTTTCCTGGAAGATGACGGGCTTGAGTTTAACCTGGAATGGGTGACTTTCATGTCACGGCCCGAATTCTCTCTCCACAATCTTTTCTGCCTCGAACACGCCCATTATGAGGCCGTTGCAGAAGCAAACTATTTTGTCGCCTGGGAAAATCGGTGCCCGCTCCTGCACTGTGGCAAATCTGCAGTATTCCCACGTGGCATTGAAGTCCTCGAGGCTGCCTTTGAGCATCCATGTTCTCATAATGCCAAATTGTGCCGGCAAAGGCAGAAAAGGCGTAGCGTGAGTTGTTCTGGAAAAATATTGGAAAAAGAGTGAAAGTGATTAGCAGCTTATAAGGCGCTCCGGTCTACAGACCAGTGCACGCAACATCGCCAGCGGGCTTAACTTCCGGGTTCGGGATGAGACCGGGTGTTTCCCCGCCGCTATGGCCGCTAATCATACCCATTGCATATTGCTAGATTTTTAAATCTTCTTGAAAGCTTCCGCTTCAAATCGGGGTAAAATTATCAATGCCCTCTTTACGGCAATTGTCGTAATAGATGTTTTGGTATTTATGGCAATCATGGAATTGGTATTTGTTGATGCGAATGTTATTCTTGAGGCAGTCCTTGATGAAAACTCGGCGAGCTTTTGAATATTTCACAAGATTCCGGGGAAAATCCCGCGCAATCATAACCTCGACCCATGCAATGGGCGAAGTTGTAAGATTCCTTTATCGGAAGTCGAAAGGGCAGGATAACTTCGTGACCGACAAATTAATCGAGGCTTTCAGATAGCTTCTGGACATGACAAACCTTGAAATCGTAAATGTCTCCGGAAAAACCCTCCAACTGGTGCTGGCTATCATTGAAGAAAATTCAAGAATAGCTTTTAAGGATGCAATTATTTATTCCAAAAAGCGATTATAGTTTTTTGTTGCTCGCAAAAGGATTGAATGGGTCGAAAGGCAATAAATCCCTCATTTTGCGGATTTCACTTCGCCTTTTTCTTTCCGGCAGGTTTTGGCGCGTTTATCGCGCGCACCATAGCGCTCGCCTTGCGCAGGCCCTTCTTGAGGAGCTCCTCATTCTTCGCGCCGGCACAAATCAGCTTGCCGTTCTTAAATAGGAGCAGGGTGAGCTTTGGCTCGTGAATCCTGAGGATTGCGCCGGGAAATTGCTCAGGCTCGTACTCGACGTTGTCAGATTCCATTGCGGTCTTGAATAGGTCAAGGTTCATGTGAAGGTTAGCTGTCGTGACAAGGTTGACCACCTGATACTCGGCGTTCTTCTGCACCTTAACGCCCTTCTGTATCTCGTGAATCATCTTCGAGGCCTTATAGATTGCAAGCGGTATCTGCGCCTCGGAGCTGGCTCCCGAGCAGATTATCTTGCCGTTCTTGAAAAGGAGCATCGACACCTTCGGCTCCTTGAGCTTCAGGATTGCGCCGGGAAATTGCTCAGGTTCGTACTCGACATCAGGAATGCTCACAGCGAGGTTGTAAAGGTCAATGTTCGCGTTCAGATTGGCCGAGGCGACAATGTTAACGATAGTATACTGCAACCGGCCACCCCCGTGCGATTTCAAAAAGGCGCTTTATATTTAAAGCCTTTAAAAGGCTTTATAAACCCGGTATATAAAGCCCCCACGGCCTAAATGTCCGGAAACAGGGCCTTTTCCCTAAATCCTGGCATGGATTGTTTTGCCTGTGTTGCCTAAAAACGCATAAGGCGTAAAAAGCCGGTGGGACGTATTGGTGTTGTGACATCTATGGCAGGAAGCGGAAACCCATTCGCGCAAGGGTTAGGTGCCGCCATAATGGCCCTTGGCGCGGTGTTCGCGTTCATCGCGCTTGTGCGTGTTTTTGAGGAAATCGAGTTCATCAGGGAAATAATATTCAAGTTCCAGGCGCTCGGCGTGTACAGCCTCTGGTTCATAGCGATAATACTCTTCGCGGTTGGCTATTACGTGTTCAGGGCGGAGTAGTTAATGTCGGTGCCAAAACTTTTTGTGGGCCGAATCTCTGTATCAGTCTGTAACCCATTGTGCCCTTAGCCCGCGTGCATCTTCAGGTCAGCCTCTGTCTTGAGCAGGAGGAAAATCACTGATAGCAAATGACTTTTTCCTGTTCAAATATTTTTGTCATTTGCTATAGCATCGTGCCGAAAATTATTGTGATGTGCATCGGGACGATTCTCGCATTCGGTGCAAGCACAATTTGCATTATCTGCTTTTTTGAGGCGCTGCTCCTCCTGAAATTGCAAACAAAGGAGAAAGGTGGTTCGCAAAGAAAATGATGGTAGTAGCGGCAACCATAATCCAGTCAATGGCAGTTGCTCCGGATAATTGGCCTGAAAAATGACTAATGAAAAAGAAGCCACTCAGTATGACAGGAAGGAATCCCGTGTGAAACACTCCATAATGAGGGAGAAAAAACCCACCGAAAAATATCTTCACGGGGCACTAATACCAAAGCATGAGCATCGGGAGGCTCAAGTTCTCAACCACTGCAAGGGCAATAACGACCAGGTTGGAAATGATTAGGGTGATTGAAGACTGGCATGATATGACGCCACGGCGCATTTATCCCCCCAACGTATTTAAATGTTTCCAGAGGACATGGTTATAGAACAGGATCATTTTAGTTAGTGGTATTTATGGCGGGCAAGGCTGCAAAGGGCAAGAGGGCTAAGACAAGGCACAGCCACCGCAACAAGGGCGGAAAGGTTACAGTCAACAAGCTCCTGCAGCAGATTCCTGTAGGGGCGAAGGTAGACATCAAAATCAATAGTTCGGTGCATTCCGGCATGCCATTCAGGCGCTACCAAGGCATGACAGGCATGGTTATTGGGAAGCAGGGTTCGGCCTACTTTGTCTCGGTTTCCAAGCTCGGCAAGCAGATGAAGGTCCTCGCGGGGCCGGCGCACCTCACAATTTCAAGGGGCTCGGCAGGATTCACACCTGGTATTGCCCAGGGCGTCCATGTGGCCCATGTGCACGGGGAAGGCGAAGAGGACGAAGAGAAGGTGGCCGCATGATTGGCAAGAAGCAGGTTTCGGCAAAGGATGTCCCGCTTTACGAGGTCAAGGAGATACTCTCCGGGCGCAACAAGGAGGGGGACCTCACTTATGAGCAGCAGCAGGCGTTTGAATACTCAAAGAAGTTTGCGAAGGTCACTCCTGCTAAGGGCGAGAAGATGAACTCGGAGCTGCAGGCGATTAACGGGCTGGATGATGACTTTATCACCAAGGTAATCGACATCATGCCTCCAGACCTGAACACCGCGAAGCTAATTCTCTACAAGGGCGGGGCGCAGGTCAGCGACGAGACGCTCAAGCAGGTTGTGGAAGTTGTCTCAAAGTATGCCAAATAAGTTTCCGGCAATTCCAGCCTCAGGTGGAGTGTTCCTGCATATGGAAGAAAAAGCCCTAGTCCTTGATTTCCTGTCCCGCGGAAAGAGCTCCGACTACAAGACCGAGCCCTTGGCACAGCTCATAGGAATGGAGTCCTTCACGCTGCTCGAAGTTGTTCCCCGCTCGGGAGTGGAACTCAAAGCGCTTGACGAGGTCTACATAGGAAAGGATGAGAGGCCGCAGGTCGACCACATAAAGAGAAGGGTTACCCACAAGGAGCTCACGAATACTTCCCTGAACGAGCTCGAGGCCGCTATCCAGAAGATTGTGCTCGGCAACGAGAGCAGGTACGTCGGCTTCTACAACACTTCTAGTAGCCTCAGCCTGAAGATGCACCAGATAGAGCTGCTGCCTGGCTTGGGCAAGAAGCACATGATGCAGATACTCGGCGAGAGGCAGAAAGCTCCATTCGCTTCATTTGAGGACATGAGGAAGAGGCTTTATCCGTTTCCTGACCCACTGGTGGCAATCGTGAAGCGCATTGTCGAGGAGCTGGAGGAGAAGGACAGCAAGTTCTATCTCTTCACCCGTCCGCCAGCGCCGGAGCGGCCCTTCCGGCACGGGAGGCACGGCCACCATGACAGCCCGGGCTTCGAAAGGCGCGAGGGAAGGTTCTGATTAGCTGCCACAGCAGCGTATGCCTGAAATCTCCTACCAGCAAGGGTGTTTTCCTTTCGGCCTTGTTCCGTTTAAAATTTGTTCTAACCTTACTTGCTGCTTATGTCACTTTTCGACGAGCTTCAGCAGCTGATGGTGGAGTACGGGTTCAGGCCAGAGCATAGGTTTTCGCAGCACTTCGTGATTGACGAGCGCCTTATTGCAAAGATGGTCGAGTGTGCTGAGTTGGGCTCCAAGGACACGGTGCTGGAAATCGGCTCTGGAACCGGGTTCCTGACCGAGGCGTTGCTGGAGCACTGCAAGGTGATTGGAATCGAGTACGACCCGGTTCTCGCGCGGGTGCTGCAGGAAGAATTCGACGCGAACAAGAATTTTTTTTTGGTAGAAGGCGACTTCCTTGGGATTGAAAAGCCGGAGTTTAGCAAGGTAGTTGCCTTCCCGCCATACAGCATTTCTAGCGAGATAATGCTGAAGCTCTTCGCCTTCGGGTTTGAGAAAGCGGTGCTCGTTTTCCAGCGCGAATTCGTTGAGAAGCTCGTGGCCGAGCCCGGCTTCCTCGAGTACAACTACATTTCTGCCCTCTGTAGGGTCTCATACGACCCGGAGGTCGTCATACACAATATCTCCCCGAGATCATTCTACCCTAAGCCAGAGGCCTATTCATCGCTCGTGGTCCTCGATGCAAAGAAGAGGCAGCCGAAAATAAAGGACTACGGCGGTTTCGTATTCTTCGTGAAGAGCGTTTTTAGGTTCAGGAACAAGAACCTCTCGAATGCCATGAAGAGTTGCCGGGCGGAGTTTGAATCGAAGCTGAAGATAACTGAGAAAAAGACTGCGAAAGCCCTTGAGGAAACAGGCCTCGCTGGAAAGAAGGTTTACCTGCTCGAACCCGAGGAAATGCTGGTCCTATTCACTCGAATTTCCCGATGACAACTTTCTCGAGCTCTACAGGCTCGTTTCTAAGCGCGAACTCGTGGCTTGTGCTGAGCTTTCGCTCATCCTCAGCATGTATCTCGAAAAGGCCCTGGTTCTTCCTGACCTTGTCCCCCTGCGAGACGAGCAGCCTCACGCCTGCCTTCTGGTCCGCCGGCGCGCCGGCTATCCTCGCAATCCTGTTCAGCAGCGAGACGTTGATAAGGTTTATCACACCGTCGTGCTGCGAGAGCACTTGTATCTTGTAAGGCGCCTCCTTTATTTGCTGGGACGAAGTTATCTTTCCTCCCTGTGCCCTGATTATTTCCTGCATCTTTTTCAGGGCTTTCCCAGACCTCAAGATTCCGAGCGCCTTTTCCTTACCTTTTCCTGGCACGGTATTTCCAACGAGGTCAAGCAGCGCCCCCGCCAGCTCCATTGCCTTCTCGGCGAGATTGTCATACACCTTGCCCTCAAGCACCATCATGGCGTGCTTCGCCTCGAGGCTGGGGCCGAATGCGCTGCCCATGGGTTCATATCCATTCGTGAGCAGGACCTCGGCCTTGATGCCAAGTTTCCTCCCGACCTCTATAAAGCGCAGTGCCATCTGCTCTGCCTTGTCCTTGGTCTTGATTTTCGCGTAAGGCCCCACCGGAAGGTCAATTACCAGGAATTTCGCCCCCACGCTGGCTTTCTTTGCCATCACACTCGCAATTACCTGCCCCTCCGGGTCGAGCGAGAGCGGATACTCTATCTTGATTATCTTGTCATCAGCAGGGGCGAGCTCGACAGCGCCTCCCCACGCTATGCAGCCGTTGGTCTTTTCCACAATCCTCTTGATGTCTCTGAGGGAGAGCGATACGTTCGCGAGCACTTCCATGGCGTCTGCTGTGCCGGATGAGGATGTGATTGAGCGTGAGGACGTCTTGGGTATGGCAAAACCGGCAGCGGCGATTATTGGGACCACTATCATTGTAGTCCTTCCGTTGACCCCCCCTATCGAGTGCTTGTCCAGCACCATCCTGTTTCCGAACTGGAGTGTTTTGCCGTTCGCAATCAGCGCCTTTGTCATGGCTACGGTTTCATCCAGGTCGAACCCATGCACGTAGACAGCTGACACAAAAGCAGTCGCTTCAATCTCCGAGAGCTTGTTGGAGGCAATATCCTCCACTATCTCCCTCATCTCCCCGTCCGACAGCTTTGTCCCATCGAGCTTCTTCTTGATGAATTCCACGCTCTTGGGCTTTTTCGAAGGCCTGACATCCAGGATGCTGCCTGCCTTCACTCCGAGGGCTGCCTTCATTTCCCTGAAAACCCCGACCTCGTCCTCCCTAACCATTGAGTCGGTGACGTCCACAACCACATTAACTGACTTGTGGTTTCTCGTGTTGATGATTTCAACCCTTTCCATTGGCTGGAGGCCGAGCTCCCTCGCGTCCTTATTGTTGAGCACCGCCACCATCTTTCCCGTGGTGATGTCTAAGACCCTCGCCCTCATCCTCTGCGAAAAGCCGTTGCCGTTCTGCATTTCGGAAACCTGTAAACAATACCGTTGCGCCTTTTTTTAAGGTATCGCCAGAAGGGCATCGTCGGGCAACGTTCTGGCTTATTGGCAGCTTTTTGAGACTATTTTGTAAGCATCCCGGAACGGGACGCCTTCGAGGCTCATTTTTATCGCCCTTTGCGCGGCATAGAGCCCTTCGCTGTTGGCGGCCTTGAGGGCTGCCCTGTTCACTTCAATGTTCATTATTATTTTCCGCGCGATTTTGAGAGATTTGAGGGCGATATCAAGGCTCTCCATGAGCCTTGCCTTGCCAAGCTGAGCGTCCCTGTTGTAACCTGAAGGGAGATTTGAGGCGCATGCGAGCACGGCATAAAAATTCCCGGAAACGGCTCCGAGATTGCCGCGCAGGATTTCGAGTGCGTCATAGTTCCTTTTCTGCGGCATGATGCTGCTTCCCGTGCACATGGATTTCGGGAGCGAAAAAAACCCGAACTCCTTTGTTGTGAAGAGCATCAAATCGCTTGCGAGCTTGTTTAGGGTGAGCATCACCTGCAGCAGCGAGAAGAGCGTGGCCAGTTCCACTTTCTGTCGGGTGTTCTGCACATACAACGGGTTGGAAAAGTGCCGTGAGAAACCCAGCCCTTTTGTGGTAACGCTCTTGTCTATTTTCACTGGAAGGCCATACCCTGCCCCGCTTCCCAGGGGATTCTCGTCGTTTGCCCAAATTGCCATTTCAAGGATTTCAATGTCGGCCTTGAGGGATTCCTCGAATGCCCCCGCCCATAGCGCAATGCTGGATGGCATCGCGCGCTGCATGTGCGTATAGCCCGGCATTGCGATGCCTTTTGTTTTTTTGGCGAATTTTCCAAGAGTCTCAATCAGGTCATGGGCCTGTTCCTTGACCTGCGCAAGTCCGTCCTTCGAGTAAAGCCGGAGGGCCGTTAGGACCTGGTCGTTTCTTGAGCGCAGCGTATGTATCTTCTTGCCCGCCGTGCCGTGATTTTTTGTCAGCCAATTCTCTATTTTCGTGTGAACGTCCTCGTCTTTCCGGGTTATTTTGAACTTGCCTGCGGCATTGAGGCGGATTATTTCATTCAGCCCGGAAACGAGCCGCTTGTGCTCCAGTAGAGTAATTATTTTCATTTTGAGCAGCAGCCCTGCATGTGCAATTGATGCGATGCAGTCATATTCCACAAGGCTCTGGTCGCAGAGGCAATCGTTCCCGACAGTATACTCTTCGATGTCCTTGTCCATGCTGTTTTCCGATTGCCAGAGTTTCATGCAATCCCCTCAGAGTATAGGAGTATTGCTTTTTGCATGTGCAGCCGGTTCTCGGCCTGGTCGAACACTATGCTCTGTGGCCCATCAATCACCTCGGCGCTCTGCTCCATGCCCCTCTGCGCGGGCAGGCAGTTCATGAACATGGCGCCTTTGTTTGCAGCTTTCATGAGCCGGCTGGTGACCTGGAACGGCATCAGGTCCCTGATTCTTCTGGGCTTTTCCTCTTCCTTTATGTGGTAGCTCATCCAGCTGTCGGTGTAGATTATGTCTGCCTTCCTTGCGGCATTTTCAGGGCACTCCCCGACCACAACTTCCGAGCCGCTGGCGAGCGCGATGGCCTTTTGCAGCACATCCACTTGCGGCCAGTATCCCTTCGGGCACGCCACATGGATATTGATTCCCATTATGGCGCAGCCGAGCAGCAGGCAGTGCGTTACGTTGTTGTCCGCATCGCCAAAGTACGCGAGCTTTAGCCCTTCGAACTTGCCTTTCTTCTCCTTTATAGTGAGAAGGTCTGAGAGTATCTGGCACGGATGGAACTTGTTTGTGAGCCCGTTTATCACCGGCACGCTCGCGTTTTGGGCAAGCTTTATAAGGTCAGCGTGGCTGTACATGCGCGCCATGATTATGTCAGCGTACCTGCTCGCAACCTTTGCCGTGTCCTCAATCGATTCCTTTTTTCCCATAGGGGTTGACTGGGAATCAATAGTTATCGTGTGGCCGCCTAGCTGCTTCATCGCAAGCTCGAAGGAAATGCGCGTGCGAAGCGAGGGCTTCTCGAATATGGAGAGAAGTGTTTTGCCCTCCAGATCCCAGGCGTATGCCTTCGGGTCCTTCTTTATGTCCTGTGCAACGCCGATTAGCCCTTCTATTTTTTCCATGGTAAAGCCTTCAAGTGACAATACATCGTTTTTCATCAAAAACCCGTCCTGCAGGCAGCTTGGAGCCGTATCGAATTTATTTTTATGAACCCCTTCGAGTCTGACTGGTCGAACCCGCCTGCCTTGTCCATCGATGAGAGGTCCTTGTCGTATAACGAATTTTTCGATTCCCTTCCCGTGATGATTGCATTTCCCTTGTAGAGGCTCATGAACACCGTTCCGCAAACATTTTGCTGGCTCTGCTCGACTGTGCACATCAGGAATTCCATCTCCGGCGAGAACCAGAATCCGTTGTATATAAGCTCCGAGATTTTCGGCATGAGCATGTCCTTGAGGTGGCAGACCTCCCTGTCGAGCGTCAGGCCCTCGATGTCCCGGTGTGCCTTCCAGAGTATCGTTCCTGCAGGGGTTTCGTACACGCCGCGTGACTTTATGCCGACATACCGGTTCTCAACCATGTCAACCCTGCCTATGCCGTTCTCGCCGCCGATTTTGTTCAGGTAGCCGAATACCTCCAGCGCGCCGGATGTCTTTTTTCCGTTTTCTGCATTGGTGACACGCACAGGGGCCCCTGCCTCGAAGTCAATCGCTATTTTGGTCTCCTTATCAGGGGCCTGCCGGGGGCTTTTCGTTTTCACGAACATATCGTCCTGCGGGGCTGTTGCAGGGTCTTCGAGAATCCCGGATTCGTAGCTCGTGTGCATCAGGTTCTCGTCTATGCTGTATGGCTTTTGGGCGGTAGCCTGCACAGGGATGTCGTTTTGCGCGGCATACTTTATCATGTCCCCTCTTCCGCCGAACCGCTCCAGAAACTTCTTCTCCTTCCACGGGCTCAGTATTTTCACGCCCGGCATGAGGGAGTGGTATGCGAGTTCGAACCTCACCTGGTCGTTGCCCTTTCCAGTGGCCCCGTGAGCGAGGATGCCGCACCCGTTCTTTTTCGCAAAAGCGACTTGGCCTTTTGCAATCACGGGGCGCGCAAGCGAAGTCCCGAGAAGGTAGCTGCCTTCATAGGTGCAGTTGGCCTTCATTGCCCTGAAAACATAATTCTTCACGAATTCCTCGCGCAGGTCATCAACGTGTGCCTTGCAGGCCCCGAGCAGCAGCGCCTTCTTTTTTGCCGCGGCAAAATCCTCGTCCTGCCCCACGTCTGCGATGTATGCCGCAACCTCATAGCCTTCATTGCACAGCCACTTGAGAATCACCGAAGTGTCAAGGCCGCCGCTGTACGCCAGCGCGACCTTTTCCCTTGTCGCCACAAAAACCACTCACAGCAATGGCGCTGCCAACCTACTTATAGGCTCTGTCCCAAAACAGACAAATTTGACAAAGAATGTCCAATATTGAACATTTTTAATTGTTTTGCCCCATTAATTGTCCATGAAGACCGCAAAGCTCGTTTTCGAGTACCTGGAGAACCATCCGGGGATAAAGCAGTGCCTAAAGGCAGGCCTGATAAATTACTCCGCGCTCGCGCGCAAAATCTCGCTAGAACTCAAAATCGGGGGGAAATCATCCTTTGATGCCATAATGGTCGCGTGCAGGAGATTCTCCGAAAAATCCCGGCCACCGCCGGAACTCGAGTCGAAAATAGTAAAGCTTGTGAAAGGGGGAAAATTCGAGATGCGCAACCGCGTCTCGGTCTTCATCCTCGAAGACGACAGCCTTGTGTGGGAAAAGATTCTGGATTTTGCGAAGTCTGTAAAGTCAAAGGGCGACACATTTCACCTCTTCCAGGGCACGAAAACAATCACGCTCGTGCTGGATGATGACTTTGCAAAAGAGGTGGAGGACAGCTTTTCCGGGTACATCCTTCGGGCAAGAAAGGGCCTCGTGCAGATTACGCACAAAACCTCTGAAAAGATTGAGGAGGTGCCGGGCTTTCTCAACTTCCTCACAGCCCTACTCTGCGAGAACGGCGTGAACATCTATGAGTGCATCAGCTCGTGGACCGACACGATTTTTCTCATAAGCGAGAAGGATGCGCAGAAGACCTTCCCCCTCCTGAATTTCAAGTTTTGATACAGCGCATGAAACTTGCCACTCACTTCACCGTTATGCTCTCCGCGAACTCCAGCGCCTTCAGCCTCGCAATCGTCGCAGGCTTCAGCTTCCCGTTTATGATTATCGTGAGCACAGGGTCTGGGTAGATTTCCGGGTCGTCGCTGATTATTTGCCTTATCACAATGCCGTCGTCGGAAATTATTTTCGTGACCGCAGCGACAATGCCTTTCTTCTTCGGGTCGCCGCGCAGCTCGATGGTATCAAAGCCCAACTCGCGTGCCGCATTGCCCATGAACGCGCGAGGCTCGAGCCTGTAGAAGATCTGGAGCAAACTCTCGTTGTTCCCGATGGCCTTCGCGGTCTCAATAACCACGCGCCTGTCGACCCCCAGTGCGCGGGCGATTTTTGCAGGGGGGAGCTCTATCCTCCCGGCATAGATTTTGCCCTTGCTGTCCACCTTGAGTCCAAGGCGGAGGAACTCTGTCGCAACCACCCTCCTGCCGCGCGCGTGGCCGAAGAGCCTTTCCAGCACAGAAAGCATAATGCCTATTTATGTACATAAAGGCTTAAATATGTTCGCTGTTGCATATTGGTAATCCGTTATAGCCCTTGGTTGGGCGTTTTCTTGGTTGGCAAAGCCCTTGGCAGTCGTTTATGGTGGGGTATCAATGGCAAAAAAAAGCAGGGCAGTGGGGCCGCAGGTGCATTCCGTGCCACTAGGTCTTGTAATCGGGCCGGAGCATCTATACTCGGCGCTCTGCGAAAACTCCGAAAATGCTTTCCTGCTTGAGAGCAGCGGCAGCGCGGAAAAGAATGCGCGCTACTCATTCGTCGGCTTTTCCCCACAGAAAATAATAACACTGCGTGAGGGCGTCGTAGACATTGACGGCGAGGAGGTTGAGGCGGAGAGACCTATTGAGGAGCTCAAGAAACTAGTGCCAACAGGGCGCGGCGCTGCCGGCCAAGGCCATAACGTGGCTGGTTTTGTGGGCGGTGCAGTAGGCTACTTCTCATTTGATTATGTGCGCTGCGTGGAAAAATTCGCTGCACACCCCAAAGACGAAACAGGATTCCCGGATTTCGAGTTCGGGCTGTTCGATGATGTTATAGCATTCGACCACGCCACCGGAAAGGCTGCCTACCTTTATGGAAAAGAGAACCGCCTGTCGGAAATAAAAAAGTCCGTCAGGGACAGCACCGAGGGCAATGGCTGTTTTGTGGAGAGCCTACACGGTGGCGGGAAAAATGGGGGCGGCAAGCTCATCATAAAAAACATCTCAGTCTCAGATACAGAACAGGAGTTCTGCTCAAAGGTAGAAACAGCGAAAGAGCACATCCGTGCAGGGGACATTTTCCAAGCCGTCCTCTCGAAGCGCTACATGCTATATTTTGAAGGCGCGCTGCACAATTTCTACGATAGGCTGAAACAAAGCAATCCATCGCCATATATGTATTCGATGAAATTCGGGGCGCGGCAAATAATCGGCTCGAGTCCCGAGAACCTCTTTAAGGTCGAGGGAGATGAAATTTCGAGCTACGCGACGCTTGCAGGCACGCGGCCGCGCGGCAAAACAGAGCAGGAGGATGCCGCGCTGGAGGGGGAGCTTCTCGCGGACAAGAAAGAGCGCGCGGAGCACCTGATGCTTGTGGACCTCACACGAAACGACGTTGGGAAGGTCGCGGTTTCGGGCAGTGTGAGTGTCCCGGAGTTCATGGCGGTGCACAAGTACTCGCACGTGCAGCACATCGCCTCGCTCGTTACTGGGAAAATGCGCGTGGATAGGGATGCGTTCGACGTCTTCAACGCGATTTTTCCCGCTGGCACTGTCTCAGGTGCGCCGAAAATCCGGGCAATCGACATCATAGATTCGCTCGAAAATACGAGGCGCGGCCCGTATGCCGGTGCAGTGGGATACTTCTCGGCAAACGGCAATGCGGACTTCGCAATAGGGATAAGGTCGCTTTTTGCCAACGGCAATACAGCCTTCATACAGACAGGCGCGGGAATAGTGTATGACAGTGTGCCGGAAAAGGAGTTCCTCGAGACCGAGAACAAGGCAAGGGCTCTCCTAGATAACTTCAAAACAGAGGGTGGGTGAAATGGCAGGGCAGGGCACATTACACGTAAGGGCAAAAGTTGGAGCCGCAAAGGCCGGTCATGACGCTGCATGTCAGGGCTATGGCAAAGCCAAGCAGAGGGTTTTACTGCTGGACAACTTCGACTCCTTCACCTACAACCTCTATCAGGCCCTCTCAAAGCTGGGCTGCAAGGTCGATGTTGCGAGGAACAACGCGCTCACTCTCCAGCAGATAAAATCGCGCGGCTATTCCAAGATTGTTATTTCCCCAGGTCCCGGCAGCCCAGAAATCCCACAAGACTTTGGCGTTTGCAGGGAAGTAATCCTAGAGCTCGGAAAGGAAATTCCTGTGCTTGGGGTGTGCCTTGGGCATCAGGGAATCGCAAGCGCTTTCGGCGGAAAAATAGTGCGCTCGCCCGTGCCGATGCACGGCAAGACAAGCATGGTTAAGCATGATGGGAAAGGGATTTTTGTCGGGATAAAAAATCCTGTGTCAGTCATGCGCTACCACTCACTTGCCGCGGAAGAAAAATCCTTGCCAGATTGCCTTGAGATAACAGCGAGGAGCGACGATGGCGTGATAATGGGGCTGCAGCACAAGAGATTCCCGATTTTCGGAGTGCAGTTCCACCCGGAGTCAATAATGACCCCTGAAGGTGAGAAAATCCTGGGCAACTTTGTCAACATCAAGACCAAAATCCCCACAAGAGCTTTGGCAGCCGTGGCAAAGCCTGTTAAGATACGAAAAGGTAAAGGTGATGCGTGATGCAGGACCCGAGCTTTGAATCGCTTCTGAAAAAACTAGCGCTGAAAGCGGACCTCGGCAGCGAGGAGGCGGGATTCTGCATGCACGAGATAATGCACGGCAACGTCAGCCATGCTGACCTGGCCTCGTTCCTCACGCTGATTAAGGAGAAGGGCGAGACCGTTGTGGAGATAACTGCCTTTGTAAAAATAATGCGTGCTGCCTCGCTGCGCGTGAATTTCCGCGCCGATTTCATGGTGGACAACTGTGGCACGGGAGGGGACGGCAGCGGCACATTCAATGTCTCGACGTGCTCGGCGTTCGTGGCTGCTGGTGCCGGAGCAGTTGTCGCAAAGCACGGCAACCGGAAGGCATCCAGCCAGAGCGGCAGCATGGATGTGATTGAAAAGCTCGGAGTGCCAATGGCAATGTCGCAGCACGATGCCGAGCAGCAGCTTGCCGGCGCCGGAATAACGTTCATGTTCTCCCAAGCCTTCCACCCAGCGATGAAAAACGTCGCTCCCGTGCGCAAAGCCCTCGGCTTCAAGACTGTGTTCAACATCCTTGGGCCACTCTGCAACCCAGCTGGCGTCAGGAGGCAGGTGATAGGAGTTTACGACAAGGCGCTCGTTCAAAAGGTGGCCGGGGCGCTGGGCAGGCTCGGCACGGAGAAGGCAATGGTCCTCAGCAGCGATACCGATGAAATTAGCATCAGCGCTCCGACAACCATTGTTGAAATCGAATCCGCCGCCGAGAATAACGTTTCACAAGCCAAGACAAAAGAGTATAAAATCTCCCCACAGGATTTTGGTTTAATGATGTCTACGCTAGATGAGCTCGTGGCGGTAAACCCTGAGGAGAGCGCGAAAATAATACTAGAAGTGCTCTCTGGAAAGGCCGGGCCAGCACGAGACATCGTCCTTATGAACTCCGGTGCAGCAATTTATGTTTCCGGAAAGGTATCTTCGCTGAAGCAGGGGATTTCGCTTGCTGAAAAATCAATAGATTCCGGGAGTGCTATGGCGAAGCTTAATGCATTGAAGGCATTTTCGGTTCAGGGCGGGAAATGAATGGATACAGGGAATGTTTCGGCAAAGCAAGCTGATATGCGCGCAGGCCACGCAAAAGCCGGCTTTGGAGGCGACATACTCGACACGTTCATCGCGCAGGCAGAGGAGAACGTCGAGTCAGGCTATTACGGCACTGTGGGCAAGGTAAGGCCGATTGTGCAAAAGGTTTCGCTGCGCCAGACGCTCGAGCAAAGGAAGTTCAGCCTCATTTCGGAAATAAAGCACGCTTCTCCTGCCGGTGAGTACTCATTCGAGAACATTGATGTCAAAAAAACCGCGATGACCTTCCGCGACTGCGGCGCGGACGCGATTTCTGTGGTCGTGGAGCCGAAAATATTCAAAGGCCAGCTGGCGCACATTGCTGTATCAAAGCAGGTAGGCCTTCCTGTGCTCTTCAAGGACTTCGTCATTGACGACTCCCAAATCCATGCCGCGGCATTCTACGGCGCGGACTGCATGCTCCTCGTCGCTACGGTCGCAAAAAGGCTCGGCCTTGATTTGGGAAGGATGGTTGACAAGGCTCACGCGCTTGGCCTTGAGGTTTTGCTCGAATGCTACGATGCCGTAGAGCTAGGGGCTGCGCTCAGGACAAAGGCAGACATCATCGGCGTGAACAACCGCGACCTCAAAACCCTCAGGGTTGACCTCTACCACACGAAAAGGTTCATTGAATCCGTCCCTAAGGGCATGGAGCTCGACAGACCGCTCATAAGCGAGAGCGGGGTGCGGGACAGGAAAGACGCGGAATTCCTACGCTTTGTTGGCGCGAAAGGCATTCTAGTAGGAACGGCGCTGTGGAAGGCGGATGACCTTGCGGCAAAGGTCCGCGAGCTGCGGCTGGAGGGAGGCTGAATGAAAAATATCAAACGGTTCGGCAGGTTCGGCGGCTCGTATGTTTCCGAGCTCCTTGTCCCGGCCCTCAACCGGCTCGAAAGGGAGTTCGCCTCAGCCCTTAAGGAGAGGGAATTCGAGCGTGAGGTAAGAAATTACCTTTCACAGTACGCGGGAAGGCCAACACCTCTTTACTTTGCGCAGAACCTCAGCAAAAAGTTCGGGATAAAGATTTACCTCAAGCGCGAGGATTTGCTCCATACAGGTGCGCACAAGATAAACAACACTATCGGCCAGACCCTGCTCGCGAGGCGCATGGGAAAAACAAGGCTCATCGCCGAAACCGGCGCTGGCCAGCACGGAGTCGCGACCGCGACAGCCGCAGCGCTGCTCGGTCTCGAATGCGTGGTTTACATGGGTGAGGAGGACGCGAAGAGGCAGGCCCTAAATGTTTACAGGATGCGGCTGCTCGGTGCGGAAGTGAAAGTTGTTGGCGCGGGCTCGAAAACACTGAAGGACGCAATCAACGAGGCACTTCGCGACTACGCCACGACCTCCGACACCACCCATTATGTCATCGGCTCGGCGATGGGCCCACACCCTTATCCTAGCATTGTCCGGCACTTCCAGTCCGTGATTGGGAAGGAAGCAAAAGCCCAAATCCTGAAGGTGGAGGGAAAGCTCCCCACTTGCCTGCTCGCATGCGTGGGCGGAGGGAGCAACTCAATCGGTCTGTTTGGCCCTTTCCTCGACGACAAAAAATGTGGCAGGGTGAAAATGTTCGGAGTTGAGGCAGGCGGGAAAGGGATTGCAAGCGGGATGCACGCCGCGCGCCTGACTGGAGACGGAAGGCCAGGGGTCCTGCACGGCGCGCTGACTTATCTGCTGGAAAATGAAAACGGCCAGATTCGGGACACGCACTCCGTCTCGGCGGGGCTTGACTACCCTGCTGTGGGCCCTGAACATTCGATGCTGCACGAGCGCAGAAGGGTAAAGTACGTGAGCGTCACGGATGGGCAGGCGCTTGAAGGTTTCAAATTACTCAGTCGCACGGAGGGAATAATTCCAGCTCTAGAATCTGCCCACGCGATTGCTTACCTCCCGGAGGTTGCGAAGTCCTGCAGGAAGGGCGACTCGGTTATTGTGTGCCTTTCCGGGCGCGGGGACAAGGATGTGGAGCACGCGTCGAGAATAATGGACGTGGAAAAGAACTTTCCACAAAAAAATGACGGCTGGGGTGCAATCCAAAATAGGGTGGCTTTGGTGCATGGCGATGAGGGGGTAGACAAATGACCTTCGTGCCTTACGTCTGCTGCGGCGATTATGGTATGGGCTTCACCTTCCGCCTGGTAAAAGTCCTTGCGCCGCACTCCGGCATAATAGAGCTTGGCATACCGTTCTCCGACCCGATTGCCGACGGCCCTACTATTCAGGCCGCGAGCCAGCGCTCTCTTGCGCGAGGAACAACCGCAAACGATGTTTTCAGCCTCTTGGGAAGGCTACGCGCCGATGGAATCAAGAACGATTTCGCCCTGATGACCTATTACAACATCATATTCTCGTTCGGGCAAGAAAAGTTCCTTAAAAGAATGACTGAGGCCGGGGCACAGGCGCTTATAATTCCCGACCTCCCTCTTGGAGAGGACCCTGCTTTCGAGTCGCTTGCTACAAAACATGGCATCGAAATAATAAGAATGGTTGCCCCGAACACGCCGCCAGAAAGAATAAAGATGTTGGCTGAAGGTAGCGGCATTGCCAATCGCTCTTTCACTTATCTTGTCTCGGCAAAAGGCGTCACCGGTGCCCGTGGGAGCGTTTCTCGGGAGAGCGTTGCGTTTGTCAGGTCAGTCAGGAAAATTGCCGGCAGGGGAGCGAGGCTCTTTGTTGGATTTGGGGTTTCCTCGCCGGAACAGGCAAGGGCATACATTGGCGCGGGGGCTGATGGCGTGATTGTCGGCAGCGGGCTCATAAACATTTACTCGAAGTTCGTGGCGCAGGACAACGGGTTCGACGAGGCAGGAGCAGTTGCCGCAGCTGCGGGTTTTGCGGAGGTGATGGCCGAGGCTGTTTCGAAGCGTTAAGCCGGGGTTTGGACCGATGGATTCTTTTAAAAAGGCTTGGGGCGTAATAAATAATATCTTAAATGTCCAAGTGTTTTTGGATGACTGCTGAAGCGCAAATGTATCGGGCGAACCGCTTTTTTTTCTTCAGCTTTGGCTTGGCATTCTGCTGAAAAGCCGGCTCACAAAAATCGGAATCAAGTTTTATCCGGGTCGTGGGCTGGCTTAACCTTTCTCTAGTATGCATGTGTCAGAATGGGTTGCTCATGGATTTGCAGTCGATTGGGTGCGATATAAAACATTGGTCGTGGGTGTGGTTTTGATGGCTGAGATGAAGGGAATAAAGCTCGCGGCCCTTGAGGACAGGAAGAGGACAATCGTCAGGGTCGGCAAGGTGAGGGTAGGGACTGGGTTTACGGTAATCGCTGGCCCGTGCAGTGTGGAGAGCGAGGAGCAGGTGCTTGAAACCGCAAGAGCTGTAAAAGCAGCCGGCGCTGATATGCTCCGCGGCGGTGCGTTCAAGCCACGCACCTCCCCATACTCATTCCAAGGCCTCGGATTCAAGGGCCTCAAGATACTGGAAAAGGCAAGGGAAGAAACAGGACTTCCCATTGTCACCGAGGTCATTGACACGAGGGATGTTTCGTGGGTCAGCGAGTACGCGGATGTCCTCCAAATTGGCGCACGCAACATGCAGAACTTCGCACTCCTGAAGGAGGCCGGGAAATCCAGCAAGCCAGTGCTGCTGAAGCGCGGCATGCACTCTACCATTGAGGAGTGGCTCAACTGCGCGGAGTACATTCTCCACGAAGGCAACCCGAACGTGATACTCTGTGAGCGCGGCATAAGGACATTCGAGACATACACACGGAACACCCTTGACCTAAGCGCTGTGTGCGCTGCGAAGGAACTCACGCACCTCCCTGTGATAGTTGACCCCACGCACGGCACCGGGAAGGTGAGCCTCATTCCGATGATGAGCCTTGCCGCTGTCGCATGCGGCTCGGACGGCCTCATTGTCGAGGTCCACAGGAACCCGGCAGAGGCTCTGAGCGACAAGGAACAGGCCCTTACGCCTGATGTTTTTTCCGCCATGATGGAGCGCATAAGGCCGCTGCGCAGGTTTATGGAGGGCCTCAAATGAGGGAGCTCGTACTCGCGGCAAAATCCGGGCAATGCAGGATACTTGTCGGGGAGAAGCTCGCAAACCTTCCCAAATACTGTGGCACGGGAAAAATCGTCATAATCACGGATAAGTCCGTCTCCAGGCTCCACTCGAAGGATTTTCCCAAGGAGGCGGAAGTGGTTGAAATAGGGCTTGGTGAAGGGGCAAAGACCCTTGAGGCAGTGGAGCGGATTTACCGCAGGTTCCTCTCGCTCGAGCTCGACCGCTCCGCGATGGTAGTCGGAATAGGGGGAGGCGTTGTGTGTGACGTTGCGGGCTTTGCCGCGTCCACCTACCTTCGCGGCCTCCGCCTTGGCCTCGTGCCCACAACGCTCCTTGCGCAGTCCGATGCCGCAATCGGTGGGAAAAACGGTGTAAACCTCGATTCCTACAAAAACCTCATAGGCACTTTCAGGCAGCCAGAGTTCTGCCTCATTGATTTCGCTTTCCTCAAAACGCTTCCTCCACAAGAGCTGGCCAGCGGCTTTGCCGAGGTGATAAAGCATGCGGCGATTGGCGACCAGAGGCTTTTCGCGTTTCTCGGGAAAAATTCAGCCGCGCTCCTCTCCGGCGATGAAGGGGCGCTTGAAAAGGCCATTTCCGACTCGGTTGCGGTGAAGGTGAAAGTGGTGCAGGGCGACGAGCTTGAGTCCGGACAGAGGATGATTCTAAACTTCGGGCACACGCTCGGCCACGCAATTGAGAAAACCACGAGAATCAGGCATGGACATGCTGTTGCGGTGGGAATGGCTGCTGCAGTGCAGGTTTCCGTTTCAACAGGTCTCCTGAAGCGGACTGAGGCTGGCAGGATGGTCTCGCTGATAGAAAAGTTCGGCCTCCCAACAAAAATAAATTTTAACTGTGCCCTTGTTCTTGATGCAATCCGCAAGGACAAGAAGAGGCGAGGGGTAGAAATAAACATGGTGCTCCTTTCAGGCATCGGGAAACCGGTGATTCAGAGGATAAGCCTTGATGGAATTGCTGGAGCGTTGAAGGCGCTGGACGGTGCTTGAGCCGTGCTTTGGCTGCCGGTGCGATTGGCTGGTTACAGGTGGTTGAAATGGACCTTTACGCAGTGACAGGAAAGCCTGTTCTTCACAGCATGAGCCCGCAGATGCAAAACGCCGCGTTCGCATCACTCTCAATCGATGCAAGGTATCTTCGTATAGCCGCGGACAGTGCAAATGAAGCACTTGAGACTGCAGCTAACCTTGGGGTGAAGGGAATGAACATCACCTCTCCATTCAAGGACGAATTCGCCGCGGCCTCGGACAGGCTAGACGCAAGCGTCGGCAAAACCGGCTCCGTGAACTGTATCACAATCAAATCAGTGAAAATCACCGGCTACAACACCGACACATTCGGCGTTGCGCAGGCTTTATTGCAAAATGGTGTGAGGCTTAATGGCTCTAAAGCGTGCGTGTTGGGTACTGGAGGGGCAGGGCGCTCCGCCATCGCTGCGCTCATAGGTGAAGGCGCTGATGTCACAGTAATGAACCGCACAGTCAGCAGGGCGAAGGAAATTTCGGAAAAACTCGGCTGCGCATACTGTGGCCTTTCGGATTCAGATTTGAGGAAAACGATTCCTGATGCTGATGTGATTGTATCTGCCATAAGCACTTCCGAAAGTATAATACCTTCAGGGCTTCTCAGCGCAAAAACTTCTGTTCTCGACGCCAACTATTCCACGGCCCCAAAGCTCTCCGTGGCTGCCGCAAAAAAGGGATGCAAGGTAATTGACGCGCGCGAGTGGCTCCTGTTTGCCGGCTCGCAATCTTTCGAAATTTTCACTGGAAAAAAAGCGCCGGTAGAGGTAATGCGGGAGGCACTCTACACCTCGACCACGCTCGTGCCTGTTCCCCGGGAAAAGAGCTGCGGCAACATAGCCCTTATAGGCTTCATGGGCACGGGAAAATCATATGTGGCGAAGGAAATCGCCGCTCTTTCCGGTATGAATCTGGTTGACACCGACACCCTCATAGAGAAAAATGCAGGCATGTCAAT
>SBBR01000054.1 GCA_005239615.1 archaeon | reverse complement strand
TCAGGCTTCGAGCAGCCGAAGAAGCAGAAAAGCATTTTCGAATACTGAGAATCGTCTCGGCTGACATTTTCAGGGAAAAATTCCCGAAAGGCCAATATTGCCCACTGTTCATCCACCAGCTTGTCATCTGGAGCCCCAAACAGAACGAGTTGCTTCTGAAGAAGGCATTTGACGCCCTGAACGAATACGGCAGGGTGATAATCTTCAGTTCAATCTCAGAGGACAGCGAGGACGGGCCGCTGATGGCAGGACTTGACTCGGTTTACTTCAGAGCGGTTGCTGCAGGCCATGGAATGATTTGGCCGTGGAAGGACAATGAGAGGCTTCTGCTGAAAACAGGATTCTGACGTATCGAAAAAATAAGGTGCGACACGTCGACGCCGCACGGCATAGTAATCGGATTCAAGTGACTTCTTTGGCACTCACCCGACAATCTTGAAAGGTATCTCCTTGCTGACTTTCCTTCCCGCGTACTGGAAGCCGTGCGGATGCTCCTCGACAATGACCTTTCCAGTGAAGGCGCCGACATCCGCGGAGTTGGACTGGTAGACAGGCATCTTGAGCTGGATGGTTGCTGACGGCCTGAAGGCCTCTATCTGCTTCTCGAACTTGTCCGTGAGGCCAACCGTGCTGAAGCTCGCGGCTTCGGGAAGCTGTATGGTAACAGAAACGTTCTTCTCCTGCGGGTCCTCGTTCTTCACTTCCACAATGAGCTCCCACGGTTCCCTGTCCCCGTACCTAGCCCTTATCGGGAATATTGTCGTCCTTATTGACATGCCCATACGATTCACCCCTTCCTTAATGACTGTCCATTAAGCGCAATTCACAGGAATTCAACGTCGCCAGTGCTCTTGCCCTTCAAACTGTTCAGGCGCTCCCTGAGCTGTTGGCTCGAGGGGCTGTTCTGCGGGCTGGCCTGCTTGCCTGAAAGCGGTGGCTGGATTCCTGCCTTCAGCGACTTCTTGTAGGAGTTGATTTCGTCCATGCCACCTTCCTTCATCTCGCCGATGTACTTGCACTTCAGGCACTGGTCCCGCGCGGTCGGGAGGGCCCTGATGTCGATGCCTGCACACTGCGGGCAGAACTTAATCTTCATACGATAACAGGAATGGCGACGAAGAATAAAAAGGTGATGGTCATTGGAACCTAGAATTCCAGCCGCACAGAACAACCTGGTTCATTTTATCTCAGAACAGCAACGGCAGGATATGTTCAGCCTCCGGCGGGACGTTGCTCCGCAGGTATTTTTCTATTTGCTGGTCAAAGACATCGAGTGACCTTTTTTGCGCTTCTTCAGCAGTCACCCCGGATTGTGTTTTTCGAGCAATTTTGCGACTGTCGCCTTATTTGCCCTTTCTTTGCTGCAGTCCAGCACGCCTATAGCTTTCTTTTCGGTCCTCTCAATCAAAGCCTTTGACCATTCAAAGAGGTAAGAAACGGTGTCGTAGTGTCCAGGGCGGGTAATGAGGAGTTTCATCAGACGTATTGCCTTGCAATAGCACTTAAATAATTAAGCTGTATTTCGACAAACTTATCCCCTATTGCGTCGGCATTCTTGACATGATTGATTAGCTGTTCCTTGGATAATAATTGAGCGCTGCCAAGGGACAATTTCATATTTGCAGGCATATTATCAAGGCTGGCAAAAACAAGCTTTCTTTCTTCGTCTGTGACTATAGTACCACCCCTAAATGATTTTTAATTCCTACAATTTTACCAAAATTTCTTTCCCTTTTTGCGTTTCGCCCCTTATTTCAATATAAGCCACATTCCAGGATACAGGTTCATTATCTAGCCGCACTATGATTTCTTTTCGTATTTTTAAAGGTGGGTTTGAATAGATTGTCAGGAATTTGGAACGAATGTCACTTTCCGTTTGTGTTGCGTTAGTTTATGAAGAATAATTCTATAATAGCAATACTAGCCACACTACATAACCAAGTAACCTCGAAATACAAGGTAAAAGAAAAGGTAGCCCCGCACAGATTCGAACTGTGGTCCACAGCTCCAGAGGCTGTTGTCCTTGTCCACTAGACGACGGGGCTATTGCTTTAGGATTTAGGTGCGGGCAACCCTTAAAAAACGCTTCTCCAACGGGCCCATGTCCTACGCGAAAAGCATTTATTGCGGAAGGGGCATTAGGTTTCCGGTGCGATGGCGGAAAAGCTCCAGCGAAGCGAGGAGGTCGAGGGCGCGGCCGAGCGCAGGGAGAGGATAGAGGGCATACTGAGCAGCATGCAGGTTAAGCTGAAGGAAATTGACTCCCTGCGCAGGGAGCTTGGCCGCGAGCAGTCCTCGTCAATCAGCGCGAGGCAGTCGCTGCAGATGCTCGAGGAAATAAAGGTGCCGAGCATAGAGGCGCTGCGTGAGGAGAGGAAGAGGCGCTGAGGGAAAAGCGCAGGGAAAACGCCTAAAAAAACAAAATCGCCAGCCCCCATGACGCTGTGACTTTTCGACGCCCGACTTTGTGGATTTTTGTTTTTTGGTATTGCGCTTATGCTTTTCAATTCAACCACGCAAAAAAAAATAATCGGCAAGGTCAGGGTCGCGGCCGACTTCTTCGGAAACCTTAAAGGCCTGATGTTCGAGAGGCAGGAGAATTTCGATTACGCCCTCATTTTCGGGTTGCCTGTGGAAACCCGGCTCGGCGCGAGCGTGCACATGATGTTCGTTTTCTTCCCGATTGACATTGTGTTTCTGGACGCGCAGAAGAAGGTCGTAGACAAGGCGACGCTGAGACCTTGGATGCTGAACTACACGCCCCAGACCGCGGCGAAGTATTTTGTCGAGATGCCCTTGGGCACTGGTGCGGGGACAAAAATCGGGGACAGGGTTGAGTGGGTGATCTGAAGCTGGGGTGCGAATCCGACAGAGCGGACAGAGACTGTTGCCACAAACCGTAATCGGCAATAATATCATGACTCGGCAAAACCCAAGTTTCTGGAAAGTGGTAAGC
>SBBR01000002.1 GCA_005239615.1 archaeon | reverse complement strand
TTAAGGCAGGTTGGGTGGGATTCAGGCACGCGGACAACGCAATCGAGGTATTCGCCAAAAGCCCAAAGAGGGGGGTCATGGCCGAGGCAAAGTCCATCGCCTCGCACATAGAGAATATGCTCATGGGAACCCAGAAGGCTTTCGAGGCGAAGCTCGAGGTGGTGTACAGCCACTTCCCAATCAATGTGACGGTGAAGGGCGGGAACGTGGAGATAAGCAACCTCACTGGCCAGAAGAACCCGAAAAAGGCCGGAATCCTCGGCGACACGAAGGTCGAGGTGAAGGGCAAGGAGATAATCGTGAAGGGTCACAACAAGGAGGACGTGGGGCAGACCGCGGCGAATATGGAGCAGGCCACGCGCGCGAAGGGAAAAGACATTAGGATTTTCGCGGACGGGATTTACATCACGCAGAGGGCAAAAGCAATCTGAGCAGGAAAATGGAAAGTTGGTTTTTATGGCAAAGGAAAAAAAAGTGGCCAGGTACGAAGCGGCGGAAAAGGCGAAGGGTGGCGTCAAACCGGAAGCATGGGCAAGGGAGGATAAGGCGGGTGCGATGGACACTTCTGGGAAAATCCTGACAAAGAGCGAAAAAAATGAGGCCAAGGCGGATGGGGCGAAAAAGGCAGATGGACAGAATAGGGCAAAGGCAGAAAAGAAATCTAGGAAGGTCATTGTGAAGCGCACACCTGAGGTGCTTGCCCTGCGGAGGAAGGTCTTTGCAAAGGCTGGGTTGCCAGTGTTCAGGGGAAGGTTCGGCAAGAGGTCAATCAGGAAGAAGGCTAACGCGAAATGGGATAGGTGGAGGTTTCCCCGTGGCCTCGACGTGAACCACGAGCTCAGCGAGGGATTCAACCCACGCGCCGGCTATGGCACTGATGTAAGCGTTAGGCACGTGCACCCGAGTGGCTACAGGGAAGCCCATGTGAGGGCAATGGCGGAGCTTGGCGCGGTGCAGAAGGGTCACGCGGTGAGGTTCGCATCCGGCATCGGAAGGAAAAAGAAAATTGCGATGGTTGACATGGCTATAGAAAAGGGGCTCAGAGTGCTGAATCCGTGACTAACTGGTGGTGATCTGGTGAACGAGAGGAAAGCGAGAAGGATGGCCGCCAGCATACTGAAGGTCGGCGAGACCAAGATATGGATAAACCCAGAGGGAAAAAGCCGGGTAAAGGAAGCGATGACAAAGGAGGATGTGAGGCTTCTCATCAAGGAAAAGGTGGTCGCGAAGAGAAGGGATAACCTCCACAGCAGGGGAAGAGCAAGGGCGCTCGCAGAGAAAAAAAGGAAGGGAAGGAAAAGGGGCATGGGCAAGAGGCAGGGAACCAAGAAGGCGAGGATGAGGATAAAGGAAAGGTGGATGGGAAACGTGCGCGCCCAGAGGAGGGTGCTGGCCGAACTCAAGAAAGCGGGCGAAAAGCTCAAGGCAGACCCGAGGGAGGTCTACCTGCTCATCAGCGGCAATTACTTCAGGGGAAAGAACTACGTGAGACAGTTCCTGCAAGGCGGAAAGGGAAGGGAAAAGGCATGAGCGGGAAAGCGTTTATCGTCAGTGCGAGCGAAGCGAGCCACGTCCGGTCGCAGACCGGACAACTTTACTTCGACGGAAAGGCACACCACTGGGGTGTCCGCTGATGAGCACAAGCACGACATACCAGGTCAAGTTCAGACGCAGGAGGCAGATGAAGACCGACTACAGGAAAAGGCTTGCACTGCTGAAAGGCAACAGGCCAAGGCTCGTGGTGAGAAAGTCCAACAAAGCCATGACAGTGGAAGTGGTTTCCTATGATTGGAAGGGGGACAGGGTGAAGGCATTCTTCACAAGCCTCGGCCTCAGGGCATTGGGCTGGAAAGGTCACACCGGAAATCTGCCGGCGGCATACCTTGCGGGTTATGCATGCGGGAAGAAGGCGCTGAAGGCAGGGGCCAAGGAGGCGGTGCTGGACATAGGCCTGCTGTCGCCGGTGCACGGGAGTGGGGTCTTTGCGTGCCTCAAGGGCGCGATTGACGCCGGCATGACGGTTCCTGCGGACGAAAAGGTTTTCCCTAAGGTCTGGAGGATAGAGGGCGGGCACATTAGTGAGGAAACACCGAAAAACTTTGCAGAGGTAAAGGCTGCGATTGACAAGGAGATTGGGTGATGAAGATGGAATGTGTTGCAAAGTGCGAGCGGAGCAAATTCTACCGAGCCCAGCAGGGCGAGGTAGTATACCCTTTCCCCACGGGCATGTGGGGCTGAGGTGTCGGCTATGGCGATTCAAGACAGGGGTCACAGGATGAGGAAGGGCGAGAAGGAAAGGGAACTCACTCCGGAGGAGCTCGAGAGGCAAGCCCTCAGGAGGGAGGAGGACAGGCAGAGGGCGATTTCCGACTGGATTCCGAAGACCGAAGGGGGGAGGCTAGTGAAGGCAGGGCAGATAGTGAGCCTCGATGACTTCTTCTCAAGGGGCTTCAGCATAATGGAGCCGCAGATTGTCGATGCGCTCGTACCCAACATAAAGGAAAAGCTCGTGCACTTCACCAAGACAGCGAGGATAACGAGGCAGGGAAGGAGCTTCTCGTTTAGGGCCAGCGTGCTGGTGGGAGACGGCTCCTCATACATAGGTCTTGGGATAGGGAGCGACCGCGAGAGGCTGCCAGCTATAGAAAAGGCCACGAGGCAGGCGAAGAAGGCCATGAAAAAAGTCAAGAGGGGCTGCGGAAGCTGGGAGTGCAGGTGCAAGGAACCTCACTCGGTGCCATTCGAGGTCGAGGGCAACTCCTCATCCATCAGGGTCAGGCTTCTGCCCGCACCGAAAGGCACGGGGCTAGTAGTTGGGAATCACATCAAGGAAGTGCTCATGTTTGCAGGCGTGAAGGACGTCTGGAGCAAGACAAAGGGAAGGACCTCAACGACACTGGATTTCGTGTCAGCTGCGGTTCACGCGCTTGCCATGACGAACAAGGTCAGGCTTTCATTGGAAATGCAGAAGAAGCTCGAGGTGCGTGCGGGATGATTGCGGTGATAAGGATAAGGGGCACGGTTAACATAGAGCCGCGCACTAAACTGGGGCTCGAGAGCCTACGCCTTCTGCGCCCGAACCACATGGCTCTCCTCCCAACAGGCAACCAGTCCATGAGGATGTGCCAGAAGGTAAAGGACTACGTTGCTTTCGGCGAGGTTGACGGGAAGGCGCTTGCATTGCTTTTCGGGAAGAGGCTTGAAACACGTGATGGGCAGAGGGTTGCCGAGGGCTACCTCAAGGCAAAAAAAATCAATGGGTTCGGTGAGCTTGCCGAGCAGGTGGCTTCCGGCAAGGTGAAGCTCGGGGAACTGGGAATCAGCAGTGTGTTCAGGCTCCATCCCCCAAAGAAAGGGCACAGGAGAAAAGGCATCAAGGCGCCGTACAGCATGGGCGGTGCCCTGGGTTACAGGGGAAAGGAAATAAGCGAACTCATAATGAGGATGGCGTGAGGCCCGGTTTAAGGTGAAGGCAATGGCACGAAGGGAAAGGAGGAAAAAGAACAAGATGCGCGGACACCGCACCCACGGTGCGGGCAACAAGAAGAACCGCAGGGGAAAAGGTGTGAGGGGAGGCGTGGGAAAGGCGGGCAGCCACAAGCACAAGTTCTCGAAATACTACGTTGACTTCGGTGTGAAGAGGACATTCAAGGCGAGGCAGAAAGAGCCCACGATAAACCTCGAAGAGGTGCAGGTACGGCTTGGAGGATGGCTGAAGGCAGGCAAGGCGAGGAAAGAAGGGGTGCACTTTGTGGTTGACGGGAAGGCGCTCGGCTTTGGAAAGGTCCTCAGTAGGGGTAGCATAAAGGAAAAAATCAGGCTCGAGAACGTCAAGGCATCGGAGGAAGCTGCACGCAAAATAATTGCTGCTGGCGGCATCGTGCCTGGCGCGGAAGCCGACGCCTCAGAGGCTGAGGAATTCGAGGCCGAAGAAGAAGAGGAAGCATAAGAAGGAAGCGGAAATGGAAACAGCAAGGAATGAAGGAAACTTTGACATGGCTGGAGCTGAGGGAAGATGAGCATTTTTTCGTCGCTGAAACCGATTTACAGCATGCTGCCGGAGGTCAAGGCGCCTGAGAAGAAGCCGGTGCTAAAGAACAGGCTAATCTGGACAGCAGCTGTCCTGCTGGTTTTCTTCGCGCTCGGGAACATAACGCTTGTCGGCATCAGCCCTACAGCAGCAGGGGGGCAGCTGCAGCAGCTTCAGACAGTGCTTGCATCGCACATAGGCACGCCAATCACTGCAGGCATAGGGCCAATAGTACTTGCGTCCATAATACTCCAGCTCCTTGTGGGAGGAGGGATTGTGAAGCTCGACCTCTCCAATCCTGCGGACAAGGCGGAGTTCACTGGAGTGCAGAAAATATTCGCCATTCTGCTGAGTTTCATCGAGGCAGGTGTTTACGCTGCAGGCGGTCTCCTTGCCCCACAGGCAGGAATGTTCCTGATGGTCGTGCTTCAGGTCGCGCTCGGCTCCATCATACTCCTGTACCTAGACGAGGTCGTCTCCAAGTACGGCATCGGCTCCGGAATAGGCCTCTTCATCGCTGGAGGGGTTGCAGGGGAAATAATCTGGAGGGTTTTCGCACCGATTGACACCACGGGCGCGATAACGCTGGCAGACGCGAGCGGCCTGCTGTTCGTGTTCATTAGGGAAGTCGGTGCCAACGTGTGGGGCGCTGTCGTGATTGCCCTGTTGCCTATATTTTTCACTATAATTGTTTTCCTCTCGGCGGTCTATGCTGAGGGTATCCACGTTAACATACCGATAACTATGGGCAGGCGCGGCACAGGTGGAAGGTACCCTGTGAAGTTCCTCTACGTCTCGAACATGCCTGTGATACTTGCTGTCGCAATGTTCCAGTTTGTCGCGATACTCGCTACGCTCCTAGGCAGGATACCTTATGTGGGGCAGGTCGCAAGCGGCCTTGCCACGGTGGTCGTGGCCCCTTTTGGGCTGATAGAGCAGGTGCTCCTGCAGGGCCTCTCCCCGGAGATATTTGCACAGATGCTGCAAAGCATCACAAGCCTGCAGTTCATCGGCACAGGAGGCTCGATAATACACGCAATTCTCTACATAATTATTTTGGTTGTTGTGTGCGTTGTGTTCGGCGCCCTCTGGATTGAAGTTGGCGGGCAGGGCCCAGAGAGGATTGCAGACCAGCTCGACAGGGCGGGAATGTATATCCCTGGCTTCAGGAGGGATCCGCGTGTGATAAGGCAGGTGCTCGACCGCTACATCCCCACCATTACAATCCTCGGCTCGGGGTTCGTAGGGCTGCTAGCGGGGTTTGCCGACCTCACAGGCGCGATTGGAACCGGCACCGGTGTGCTGCTGACCGTGGGAATAGTGTACCGCCTGTACGAGGAGCTGGCGAAGGAGCAGCTCATTGAGTCGCACCCGCTGCTCGGGAAGCTGATGGGGTGAATGGCAAGAGGGCGATTTTAAAAGGCATCGGTCGGGATAATAGTTATCCCCAAATACCGACTTTTCTGCGGTTTATAGGTGAACTTGATGGTTTTCGGCGCGATGGTGGAGATTGCCCTGATAACGGTGGGACTCACCATAGTGTCACAAGTGCTCCAGAACAAGTTCGCGCATAAGGATGAGATGAAGGCGCACCAGGAGAAGCTCAAGGGCCACCAGAAGAAGATGAACGAGCTGATGAAGAAGGACGACCAAAGGTCGAAGCAGGAGCTCGAGACAGTGCAGGCGGAGATGATGGAGGAGATGAACAGGATGATGTCAAAGTCAACGAAAGTCATGATGTTCTCGCTCGTTGTCTTCCTCCCGGCTTTCTGGGTGCTGGGGCTTTTCTACGAGAAGGCGGTGATAGACCTGCCAGTGCCTCTCCCTTGGCTGAAGAACGGATTCGACCTCCTCAACATAGGCACCTGGGGCGTTGAAGTGTACAACCAGACCAACTGGTTCGGGTGGTACTTCGTTTCCTACCTGGTGATGACAATAATAATAGGGCAGATAATGAACATCACGAAAACCTGGCTGAAGAAGGACGTGGTAGTGAATGGGTAAGGGCGTGAGTGCGAAGCAAGGCCTGTCGCAGCTTGGCCAGTTGGCCGACACATTTGAGAGAATGGACTTTATCGCATTATGTCCAGTCGCAGACGGGACGACATCTATCTCTGACAGTGGAGGTGTCCACTGTGGTTGACCGACACAACCGCGTGAAGAAGAGGAAGTTCCGCAGGACGCCGGGAGGAAGGTTGGCGGTGCACTACAGCAGGGCGAAGCGTGAGAAGGCGGAATGCGCGATAACAGGCATGAACCTCCATGGCACCGGCAACCAGAGTAAGGCGAAAGTTAGGGCGAGGGCGAAGACCGCAAGGAGGCCAAGCGTGAAGTTCGGTGGAATGCTCTCAAGCCGCGCAAGGAAGCGAATCTGGGAGAACATGGTGCTCGTGGAAACCGGCAGGAAGACCATGCAGGAAGTGCCCGCAGGGATAAGGCACTTTGTGAAGGATGCGATGGCGGTGAAAGGTGAAGTGTTTGGACAACAAAAAAGACAAGATTAAAATGGCGTAAGGAAATTGGTCAGGACGATGTGGTTGTGGAAACATGGGTCGAGCGATCGATGTCGGGAGCGTTTGCGTGAAAACGACAGGGCGTGAGGCCGGCAAGAAGGCGGTTGTGCTCGAGATTGTTGACGATGGCCATGTTGTGGTGCAGGGGACAGGAGTGAGGAAGAGGAAGTGCAATATCGCGCACCTCTTACCGACAGGAAAGAAGCTCAATGTCGGAAAAAACGTGACGGAGAAAGAGCTGAACGAAATGCTTGCACAGTGAACGGTTGTTTTTTATGGCAGAGCAGCAGCACAAGGGAAAAGAAAGGCACGACGCCAGGGACAGGGGCCAGCACAAGGGAACAGGACAGCCTCAGGGTGCAAGTGCTGCCGCCGAGCAGGAGCCAAAGGTGAATGTGGAGCGCCTCATCGTTCGCGTGCAGGGCGTTGACCTGAAAGGCACGCTCAACGTGCGGAGGGCGCTCACGAAGATAAGGGGCATAGGCACAAGGATGGCAAGGAACATCGGCATCGCGTTCAGCAATTATGCAGGCGTGCCTACGGAGGTTCTTGTGGGAAACCTTACTGAAGAGCAAGCCGGAAAGCTCGAGGAAGTGGTGCAGAACCCGGTCAAGTACGGCGTTCCCGAGTGGGCGCTCAACAGGAGGAGGGACTTTTACACTGGGGAGAGCTCGCACCTCACGATGGCGGACCTCGATCTCAGCCTCAGGGCAGACCTGCAGCGGATGGGCGAGACCAAGTCCTACAAGGGCCTGAGGCACATGTGGGGCCAGCCAGTGAGGGGCCAGAAGACGAAGTCAACACACAGGGGCAAGGGCCCGGCGGTTGGAGTGATGAAGAAGGACGTGAAGCAGCAGACTGCTCCGGCAAAATCATCCGGCCCGCCACAGGCGGCAAAACCTGCAACAGGGGCAAAGCCGGCGGCGACGAAGAAGTGAGCGATATGGTGTATTTTATGGCAAGAGAAGAGAACCAGAAGCACAGCAAGAGCCTTGCCACACTATGTCCAGTCGCAGACGGGACGACATCTACCTCTGACGGCGGAGGTGTCAGCCGTGGGTGACCCGAAAAAGAAGCGGAAGCAATACGAGACGCCGAGGAAGACGTGGGACAGGGTTCTCCTTGAGAAGGAGCGGAAGCTGCTTGAGACTTACGGCCTCAAGAACAAGAGGGAAGTGAGGAGGCACGAGACCTGGCTCAGGAACAAGAGGAAGCTAGCGAGGGACCTCCTTGCGCTGCCGCTCGACAAGAGGGTGCAGAGGGAAAAAGAGCTTGTAGGGGGGCTCGCGAAAATCGGCATAGTGAAGGCAGGGGCGACCATTGATGACATCCTCAGGCTCAAGGTTGAGGGGTTGCTTGAGAGGAGACTCCAAACGCTCGTATACAGGAAAGGCCTCGCCAATACAGTGAAGCAGGCGCGGCAGTTCATAACCCATGGCCACATCGCCATCAACGGCAGGAAAGCTGGCTCGCCGAACTACTTAGTTCCGCTGTCGGAAGCCGGTTCGATAGGGTGGTTCAAGGCGCCGCTGAAGGTGGAAATAGTGCAAAAGCACCAGAGGACGGAGAGAGACATAAAGAAGGAGTTTGAGGAAGCCATGGGAAAAGGCGAGGAAGAGGAAGCCAGAACCGCGGAAAGCACAGTGAGTGCAGAAGCAGCGGGCGCCGGAGAAATCAGCGCAGGCACTGAAAAAGGGAGTTGATAGTGATGGGCCGAGCAGGAATCATACACATCTACGCCTCACACAACAACACGATTATCCTGCTCACCGACAGCACGGGCGCGGAGACAATCGCGAAGTGCTCCGGCGGCGTTGTGGTCAAGGCACAGCACAAGGAAGGTTCTCCTTACGCTGCAATGAAGGTCGCCGAGATTGTGGCGGAGAAGGCACGCGAAAAGGGCATTGACGAGGTAATAGTGAAGGTGCGCGGGCAGGGTGGCATAAGCCCGAGGTCCCCGGGGCAGGGTGCCGAAGCAGCCATACTCTCGCTCACGAGGAACAACATGAGGATAAGGGCTATAGAGAACGTCACCCCAGTCCCGCATGACGGAACGAGGCGGAAGAAGAGGAACAGGAGCAAGAAAGAATAAATAAATTTACGGGAACATGGGCGACATGAAGAGCATAAAACAAATGGAAAACTTTAAGATCGTGCTGTGGTCTGGGGTGTGGATTCGATGGATGTGAAGGTGCTGCAGGAAAAAGGAGATACCGTGAAATTGGTCATCAAGGACACGACCCACGCATTCGCGAATGCGCTGCGCAGGCAGATAATGGTAGGTACGCCTGTCCTAGCTATCGATGACGTGCACATTTACGAGAACACTGGAGAGATGTTCGACGAAATGCTTGTCCACAGGCTCGGCATGGTGCCACTTAGGATGGACTCCAAGAAGCACAAGTCCGGGGACAAGGTGAAGCTCGTGCTGGAGAAAGAGGGACCTGGCACTGTCTACAGCAAGGATATAAAGAGCACTGACCCGAAGATAGAGCCTGTGGACATGAACATCCCCCTTACCAAGCTGTCAGAGGGGCAAAAGCTGAGGCTTGAGATGGATGCTGTTGTTGGCATGGGGAGGCAGCACTCGAAATGGCAGCCCGCGATAGCAAGCTACACTGAGCTTCCACAGGTGGTGTCGGAGAAAGGGGCCAAGGACAAGGCCTACAAGAGCGATGTCCTTGAGATGATGCTCGACGGCAAGCACAGGGACATTATCCTTAAGGATGGACAGAGCATACAGTACGACCCCACGGCATTCGTCTTCACGGTCGAGAGCCACGGTAACATGAGCCCGAAAGAGCTTTTCGAGAGCGCGGTTGAGGAGCTGAAGGAGAAGGCAGAGCACTTCAGGAGGGAATTAAAGAATTTATAAGGGAAACGCACCAAAGGTTCTGCACCGCAGGGGTACCCAAGCGGTCAACGGGGCAGGACTTAAGCAGCCTTTTTCTTTTCTTCGCGGAAGAAAAGAAAAACGCTGGCGAAAAAGAAAGGAAGGCCAGGAAGCAGGCCGTCAAGTTCTCTTTCTTTTTCCCCGGGGGTTTTTCTTTCTCTTTCCAATAGAAAGAAAAAGGCCGAGGCGATCCTGTGGCTCAGAGCCTTCGGGAGTTCGAATCTCCCTCCCTGCACTCACCTTTTCTTTGTCCACTCCGTGGACGAGGCCTTGTCCAGAAGGGACAAGGTCTTTTCGTTGAGACGAAAAGAAAACCAAGGATGCAAGAGACGAAAAATTTGAGCGATGAAAAAAGCTGGTTGGTATGAAAAGGGAAATCAACGCAAAGGCAAGGGGGCTCAGCATAAGCCTCGAAAAGCTTGGCAGGAAAACCGGCAAGGGGCTGTGGAAGAGGCTCGCATACAGCGTCGCGAGACCTGTGCGCAAGAAGGCAGAGGTCAACCTGTATGAGCTTAGCGAGGCCGCTGGGAAGAACGCAGGCAAGACGCTTGTCGTCGCGGGAAAGGTCCTCGCTACAGGGGAAGCGACCGGAAAAATGGAGGTTGCATGCATTTCATGCTCGGCAGCAGCGAAGCAGAAGATTATTAATGCCGGCGGCAAGGTCATGGGTATTGGGGAATTACTCTCCACATCGCCTGACGCGGGCAAGGTCGTGATAATCGAATGAAAATGCAGGATTGCGGAATGGCGGGATAGATGACAGTCATTGACGCTTCGAATGCCGTGCTGGGCAGGCTCGCCAGCGTCATAGCCAAGAGGCTGCTGGGGGGCGAGCAGATAGACATTGTGAACGCCGAAAAGGTTATTGTGACAGGCAACGTGGAGGATGTTCACCTTAAGTACAAGACAAGGTTCGGTCTCGCGCCGAAAGGCAACCCCCGCTACGGCCCGAAGTTCTCGAGGATGCCGCACATGATTGTGAAGACTGCAATCAGGGGCATGTTGCCATGGAAACAGGCGAAGGGCAAAGAGGCATTCAAGAAGCTCAGGGTGCACATAGGCACGCCTGAAGGCCTCGATGCCACGAAGGCGGAGAAGGTGAAGGAGGCCGAGCACCCGCACGAGAAGGGCTTTGTCTTGATTGAGGAAGTCAGCAGGAGACTGGGGGCGAAGTGGTGACAATGCAAATAAGTGGTCATTTGGGCGAGCACGGCGAGCTCGTTCCATCGAGACAGGCAGACCGAAGATTGAACACCTCTGACAGCGAGGCGAAGCCAACTTCCCCGCAGGGGATGCACCTCATTCCGAGAGGCCCTGGTAAAACTCATGGTTTTGCGGGACGCTGCAGAACATGGTTCTGTGAGCGTGTCTCGGACAGCGGAGGTGTCCGCTGATGGCGTCAAAAAGGAAGGGCATTTACACGAAGGGCAAGAAGAAGGAAGCCAAGGCAAGGGCGTCCATAGCCACGGGCAGTGGCGTTGTCAGGATAAACCACCGCAGCATAGCGACAATCCCACAGAAGTACATAAGGCAGTTCATACAGGAGCCGCTCGACCTAGCAGGAGAGCTCTCGAGCGGCGTTGACATAGACGTCGCAGTGCAGGGCGGGGGATCAATTGGGCAAGCTGTGGCGGCGCGGACAGCGATAGCAAAGGCCCTTGTTGGTTACGCGCATGACGAGAAGCTCAAAAAGAGGTTCCTCGCGTACGACAGGCTGCTGCTTGTGGATGATCCTAGAAGGGTCGAGCCTAAGAAGCCGCTTGGCACAAAGGCAAGGAAGAGGAAGCAGCTCAGCAAGAGGTGAAAGCGAAAGCAGAATTGTTTTATTAAGGCGGAATGAAAGAGGGTTCTAGTAGCGGGGTGATGGAAAATGATAGTTCCGGTAAGGTGCTTCAGCTGCGGAAAGGTGGTTGGTGGGCACTACGAAGAGTTCAGGAAGAGGACAGAGCGTGGGGAGTCGACAGGCAAGGTCCTCGATGACCTTGGAGTTGCGAGGTACTGCTGCAGGCGGATGCTGTTTTCGCACGTGGACTTCATCGACGAGATAACGAGGCACAAGGGAGTGAAGCAGTGAAATTGAGGCTTGGTTTAGCGAGTTTAGGAGCAAGTTTCCCCGAAGTGGATATGCAGCACCAATGGTCCAAACGTTGAGGGAGTGAAGCACAGTGACTGAAGAAAGCAAAAAAAAAGCGACAGCAGAGGAAACAGGCGAGACAGAAGAGACCCGGAAGGCCGCCGAGAGGAAGGCAAAGGAAGCCATTGAGAGCGCAATGGCCAGCAACGAGAGCGCCGGCACATCAACAATCCAGCAGGAAAAGCCTGCCGCGCAGGCGATTGAGGAAGCACCGGAAGTGATGGACAAGTCCCCCAGCCCGGGAGTTTCGGAAGGCGAGAGGTATCTGAATTCAGGCGCCCACATCGGCACCAAGTTCAAGAGCGGGGATATGAGGAGGTACATTTACAAGGTCAGGAAGGATGGGCTGAAGGTTCTTGACGTGAAGACCCTTGACGACAAACTCAAGCTCGCGGCGAAGTTCCTCGCAGGCTACCCAAAAGAGAAGGTCGCTGTGGTTTCGCGCAGGGCATATGGCCAGACCCCTGTGAAAACCTTTGTGGAAACTGCAGGCGGGATCGCGCTCACTGCAAGGTTCGTGCCGGGCACATTCACCAACCCAGAGAGCACTCACTACGTCGAGCCAGCTGTGGTTATAGTAGTGGACCCTGAGGTGGACAACCAAGCGATTGAGGAGGCCACCAAAATCAGGATACCTGTGATTGGGATGGCCTCCACCAATAACAGCCTCAGGGACATAGACTTCGTCATTCCGATTAACAACAAGGGCAAGAAGAGCCTTGCCTTGGCGTTCTGGGTGCTCGCGAAGGAAACCCTGAAGCACAGGGGCGAGATAAAGGAGGACTCCGAGTTCAGGAAGACCCCCGAGGACTTCGAGTACAAGCTCAAGGAAGGCGAGGAAGAGGAACAGAGGCGCAGCTTCGAGAGAAGGCAGATGCGCGGCCGCGATGGCGACAGGGACAGGAGGTTCGGCGGGCGCGAAGGCGGCGGGTTCAGGAGGTTCGGCTCTGATTCGAGAGGCGGCGGGTTCAGGAGGAGAAGATTCGACTGAGGCTGCCTATGAAGGGCTTGGCCAAAAACAGGCCCCGGAAAAAAAAGTGCCATGAAAGTAAAGTGAACATTTTTTCCCATTCTATAATTATTCCATTATTCACGTAAAGGCGACAAAAAACGGGAACGGCAAGAACAAACCTCCAACCTGGTAACTACACATTCACAGCGACAAAAGGAAGCCTCAGTGGAATAAAAATACAAACAATTACCGCAGGCGCAAATACCGTCCTCATCACAGCAATGCAGGGAACGCCAAGCACAGGAGGCGGTAGCGGAAAATGAAATCCTCCCTAACCTAAATGGTAGAAGGGTTCTCGCGGCCAGCGCCTAAAGGTTGGGTATCCTATCTTTCTTTTGGAAGGAAATCCACTATTGACGACTGCTCTGCTTGCCTCTTTACGTAATCGATTACTGTTTCCTTATCCACGTCGCCTACTGTTCTTCCTGATTTACCCGGACTCCAAAAGTGCGCTCTTGGATACCTCAACCTCAATTTGGGATGCGTTCTGAACAGCGTGTATGCGCTTCACCCTTGAGCAGATTCAACGCTTTGTACTGGCTCATTGAAGGGTGGCAATTCACTTCCGCATGAACGTGGTCTGGCATCACGCCCAACTCGACATAATGAATACCGTGTCGCTTGCCAACTTCTTCAATGGCTTGCCTTCAAAATTAAGGATTGCCAACACAAAAACCTTGAATTCAACATAACCAAATCTTATCCATATGCCGATACATGAATAATGCCTTAAACCACCGAGAAGCCCCTGTTTTAGGCTACTCGGGCAAAAGCCGGAACCGCTAATCCGATAACTGTAAACAGTAAATTTAATAAGCGGTTCCGCCCAAATATTGTTATAGACAATGGCAATTCCGGCAATTTAGGCATAAAGGTCAGTGGTGTGGATGCAGGAATACTACGTGAACACTTTCCTTGAAAAGCTCGGCCTCACAGAGTACGAGGCAAAAACCCTCTCGGCCCTATTCAGGCTCAGGGAGGCGGAGGCGCCTGACATTTCGCGCACAGCACAGGTGCCCAAAACAAGGGTGTATGACGTCCTCGACCGCCTCACGAAAAGGAACTTGGTTATAGAGATACACGGCCGCCCAAAAAGGTACATGAGCATGGACGCAGGCAAGGTCTTCTCCTCGCTGCTCGAGGACAAGAAGAAGGAGCTCGCAGCGCTCGAGAAGGAGGCCGAATCCCTCAAGGACACCATAATTGTTGACAAGGGCGATGGCAGGCACGAGAAGGTCATGAAGGTAAAGGACAAGGCGGATTTCATGAAAATCCTTGGCCAGGAAATCGACACATCTAACCACTCGATACACGCGCTAACCTCGCTCGGAAAGGAGCACACAATCATCAAGGAGCCACTGCGCAGGGCAGCGGGGCGCAACGTCGAAATCAAGCTCATTTCTGAAATCAGCCAGGAGTCCTCGAAGCTCGCGAAGGAGCTCTCCCACTCCGGCGCACAAATCCGCGACTTCGGGCACGGGATGCACACCTACATCATCGACAACAAGAAAGTTATACTCGCCCTGAGCGACTTCCAGCAGAGCAAGCCCGAATACCACTTCACAATCTGGCCGGACAACAAGCCGATGGCAACGGCGCTCTCGAAGTACTTCGACCACGCATGGGCGAGCGGAAAGGAAATCTAGAGCCATTCAATTTGCGAAAAGCATTAGAAAAAAGTCAAGCCATTCCGAGTTCTTCTAGCAATTCTTTTGTAGTCTTCACCTCGACCCTTTTTTGCCCCTTGAAGCCCTTGTCGTTTCTCCATGCCATAATAACACAAGTGACTTGCTCCGGTCACGAACTCTGCTCGGTCAAAATCCTCAAGCTTCTTTTCAATCAAAGCCCTGAGGGCATTTGGCCATCTTATCTCCGAATGGGATGCCATTCTCTTTTTCAGTTTGTCGGGAAAAGCAAGGGCAATTTTGGGCATAAAAGTACACACAATTATTCCGCCAAAATCTTTAAATATGTGTTCTCACATAACTTGATTGAGTGATTCGATGGGCAACATGACTCTTGCAATTCCTGACAAGACCCAGAGCAGGATGCAGAAGCACTCCGAGGTTCGCTGGAGCGCGGTAGCGAGGGAGGCCTTTGAGAAAAAGGTCGAAGAGCTGGAATTCATGGACGATGTGCTCAAGGACAGCGAGCTCACAGAACAGGATGCAGAGGAGATAGGGCACAAAATAAAGGCGGAAATAAACAAGCGCTTCCGGAAAAGGTTCGGCAAATGGAAGTAATAGCCAACACCAACAGGATAATGGCGGCCCTCATTAAAGACGGAATCAGTCGAAGGATAATCTTTTCAGGCAAATTCACCATGCACACCCCTGACTTCAGCATTAAGGAAGTGAGCAAATACCGGGCAACTATAATGAAGAAAACCGGGCTGACAGACGGGCAATTTGACGGAGTGATGGCAAAACTCATGTCAAAAATAGAAGTTGCGGACGAGAATGCTATACCGCCTCAAATCTTCCGCGAAGCGGCGAAAATAATGGACCCGATTGATGAAGCTGGCACGCCGTTTATAGCTCTCTCGCTGACACTTGGAAAAATACCCATATGGACCGAGGACAGGCATTTCAAAGCGCAAAATGCGGTAAAGACATTTACAACCAAAGAACTTGCAAGGATACTCTGGCCGCAGGATGGCAAATAATGCAATTATTAACTTTTACCAACTGACTCATGTTATGGACCAGCTCCCACAGGATGCCCACCGTTACGCTATAAAGAACGCCTTCGAGCACAGCGGCAAGGCTGATTTGGGTGCGCTCATAGGGAAGCTAAAGGCCCTGCACAGGGAGTTGGACATTAAAAAAATCACGCCCGTGGCAGCCGAGGCGGTGAAGAAAGTAAACGCCATGCCCCTCCCGGAGATTGAAAAGGAATTCAGGGAGTTTGAAGGAAAAGGCTACGAGCTCAAGCCCAAGCCAGAGCGCGAGGGCCTTCCCCCTCTTGAGTGGGCGGAGAAAGGTGAGAGCGTGGTCACACGCTTCGCCCCGAATCCGAATGGGCCTCCGCACCTCGGCAACGCGCGCGCGGCGTATCTGAGCTATGCTTACGCGCAGATGTACAATGGAAAATTCATCCTGCGCTTCGAGGACACCGACCCGAAAGTGAAGAAGCCCATGGACGAGCCTGAGAAGGCATTCCGGGAGGACCTTGGCTGGTTTGGCATAAAAGTTGGCGAGGTCTACTTCGCCTCGGACAGGCTGCAGCTCTATTATAGCCATATGAGAAAGCTCACGGAGATGGGCGGGGCATATGTGTGCACCTGTGAATCAGCGAAATGGAAAGCAAAAATCGACGCCAAGAAGGCCTGCCCGTGCAGGGGAAAGGGGGCAAAGAAGCAGCTCGAACTGCTGGAAAAAATGGTTTCCCATGAGTTCAAGGAGGGCGAAGCGGTACTGCGCATCAAGACCGATTTGAAGCACCCCGACCCTAGCGTTCGAGACTGGTGGGCAGCGCGGATTGTTGACAAGCCAGTGCACCCGCGCGCCACGGGAAAGGACTTCGTGTGGCCGAGCTTCATGTTCGAGAGCGCGGTGGATGACCATGATATGGGAGTAACGCTAATACTGCGCGGACAGGAACACGCGCAGAACTCGACCAAGCAGAAGTATCTCTATGATTACTTCGGATGGAAGGAGCCGCACGCTATACACTTCGGAAGGCTGTCCATTGGAGACATGGTGCTCTCGAAATCGAGGATGCGCGAAGGCATAGAGAAGGGCATTTACACTGGGTGGGATGACATAAGGCTCGGGACATTGAAGGCATTGAGGAGGCGCGGTTTTAAGGCAGAGGCGTTGCACAAAATACTCATAGATTCCGGCATAACCACTAGCGATGCGAATGTTTCAATCGCCAAGCTGGCATCCTACAACCGCGACCTCATTAAGGGCAAGGCCCAGCGCGCCACCTACATCACAGACACCATAAAGCTGCGGGTGCTGATGGCGGAAGCAATGGAGGCAGAGAAGGACGGCGCAACAATTGAGCTGAAGGCAGGGGTCGAGGAGGTGTACGTTTCCGCCTCGGAACTCAAAAAAATCAAGGACCCTGTTTTTCGGCTGCGCAACGCCTACAATGTCCGGGTCGAAAACTCGGCAAAGGAAGGCATCATGGTAGAAGGCAAGTTTGCCGGGCGGGGCGCAAGTGAAGGGCAAGGCGAGAATGATGGGGGCGCTGCCGACAAAGGTACGGGCGGAAAGCAGGTGCTCGGCTGGATAAAAGAGCCCATGGATTTGGAAGTGCTCATGCCTGACGGTAGGCGCGAGGTCGGGGCGATTGAGGGTATGGAAATTGCAAAGGGCGAGTACCTTTACCTTGACCGGAAGGGATATGTGATTATAGACTCGGTTGACGGGAAGAGGCCGGTGGCGTGGTTTGCGCATGAGTGATTTTTATGGAGGAGTATATTCAGCAGTTTCCATTTCGTCAATCTCGATGCCAGGCTTTTTTGCCGCTTGAAACTTGTTTTTGGGAAGAGTTATGGATTCGGAGCCATTCATTCGAACACATGACTAAATAGTGCCCACGCGGAATAAAATCCGTTGGTTTAGTGAAAATCAACCAACTCGATGCATGTTTGGAACCAACGGAACGGAAAACTGTTCCAAATCCGGAACGTTGCCACGATAGCGCCTTGGCATGCAAAACGAGCCTCAATGGAGTGTTCAGCAAATGCGATGTGCAATTGGCACGACATTGCCAGGCCAATGACCTGGCAAGCCAAGGCGCCCCCAGCAGCCTTTATAAAGCCTTTTATTCGGGATTAGGTAGGATTCCCAGCATAATTCCCAATTATAGTCCTGTGACAATGAGTCCCGCAAAGTGGGATGAGGAGGTTTGTTTTATGGCGGAATACGTGAAATTCCAGGTGCCTGATGAACTCAAGGCGAGGCAGGCTACCCTGCTCGAGAAGATTGCCAAGACCGGGAAAGTCAGGATTGGCAGCAACGAGGCCACCAAGGCTGCCGAGAGGGGCACGGCAAAGCTCATTGTTATTGCGGAGGATGTCACCCCCCCAGAAATCGTGATGCACCTCCCTCTTATCTGCAAGGAGAAGAACATCCCGTTTACATATGTCTCGACCAAGAAGGGACTGGGACAGTACTCCGGCCTGAATGTAGGTTCGGCAGCAATTGCTGTGCTGGACGAAGGCGACACCAAGAAGGACTTCGCCGACCTCACGAAGAAGCTGCAGGAGCTCGCAAAATAGTTTACGAAAATCCACGGAACTTAAAAAACAAAAAAACGGCCACAACAAAAAAGTCACGGCTTGAGTTGGCAATAAAAAGGACGGACGAAAAAGGCATTTGTTTTTGTTGTTGAAGGGTGATATGGGGTGGACCGAGGCACGCCGGCAGAGATTGTCGAAATACTTGGCAGGACTGGCGTTTACGGCGAGATAATACAAGTGCTGTGCAAAATCCTTGATGGGCCAGAAGCGGGAAGGGTGAAGAGGCGCAACATCAAGGGCAACTGCAAGAAGGGGGATGTGATTATACTTCTCTCGACGGAAAGGGAGGCAAAAGAGATAAAGGCTAGGTAGGGCGAAGCAAGCTCGACCGAAGGTCGTACAGGTCCGACGGCGGACCTATCCGCCGAAGGGCAACTGCAAGAAGGGCGACGTGATTATTTTGCTTTCAACGGAGAGGGAGGCAAAGGAAATAAAGGCGCGCTAAAATAAAAATAGCGGGACAAAGACACGCGGCAGGCCAGTTAATTTGGTTTTAGTGGGTGGGAAAAAAATGCCAATTGACTCATTCAGTGGGCAGCCGATTGCGAAAGGCACCGGCCTCATGTACGTGAAGAAGGACGGCACCACTTATTGGTTTGCGAACCGCAAATCGGAAATGAATTTCATGAAGCTCGGGAGGATTCCCAGCGAGACCAAATGGACGAGCACCTACCACAAGGAGAAGGGCATAAGGCTCAAGGCCGAGAAGGCCCAGGAAGACAAGGCAAAAACAAAATAGCCAAGTTAATGCCAGTAAAAAAAATGGCGTTCAGGGAAATGACGATGGGCAAATTGGTGGTGGTTTGATGGAAAGGACGCTGGTGATACTTAAGCCGGACGCAATCAACAGAGGTCTCATTGGAGAGGTAATCCACAGGTTCGAGAGGAAGGGCATGAAGATAGCAGCGATGAAGATGGAGCACCTCACGGACAATATTCTTGAGGAGCACTACGCGCACCTTGCAACGAAGCCTTTCTTCCCGAGCATCAGGAGCTTCATGAAGAGGGCACCGAGCGTCCTGATGGTCCTCGAGGGTCGTAGGGTGGTTGACGTGGTGAGGAAGATGGCCGGCGTCACGGAAGGGGTTGACGCTGAGCCTGGTACGATAAGGGGCGACTTCTCGCTCAGTATCCAGAATACCATTATACATGCCTCAGACAGCGCCGAGACCGCGAAGAAGGAAATCAAGAGGTTCTTCAAGGAAAGCGAAATACTCGAATACAATAAAATCGATTCCGAAATGATTTACTCGGACGCCGAGAAGAAGTGACTAGGGACTAGGTGGCCAAGGTGTCGCGGTGGATGAAGCTCACAACGAACATAAAAGCAAGAAAAATGTGACCGTGTCGGCGCCACCCCGCCAGGAACACCTGCTTAAAGTCAAGATAAAAAAAATGTTCCCTGATGCTAGGCTGCCCAAGCTCGAGCACGAGGGAGATGCAGGCTTCGACCTCTACTCGAATGAGGAAGTGGTTCTGAAGCCCCTTGAGAGGAAACTGGTGGGCACGGGCATCGCAATTGCTCTGCCCCCAGGTTATGAGGCGCAGGTAAGACCCAAAAGCGGCCTAGCGATAGAGCACGGCATTACAATGCTCAACACTCCAGGCACTATTGACTCGGGGTACAGGGGCGAAATCAAGGCAATTGTGGTGAATCTCGGCTGGAGGGAGTACAAAATCGAGAAGGGGGGAAAAATCTGCCAGCTAGTGTTCAGCAAAATAGAGCTGCCAAAGTTTGAGGAAGTGGTGGAACTGAACGGCAGCACGCGCGGCCATAGCGGGTTCGGCTCGACTGGGCTGAAGTGAACCTGCGAAATGAGGCGGCAGGAAAATGCAAACCGAGAGTTCGCGGGCAACGGGCATTTCGCATTTTATATCTTTGGATTCCGGGAAGGAAGAATGGTGGAAGGATGGCAATACGGAAACCAATAATAACAGTGCTCGGACACGTGGACAGCGGGAAGAGCCGTCTCTTGGATTCCATTAGGGGCACAAACCTTGTTGAGAAGGAAGCGGGCGGAATAACACAGCACATTGGTGCGAGCGAGGTGCCGATAGGCATAATACAGAAGCAATCCTCGGAACTCCTCGCAAGGTACAAGTTCACCCTGAACATCCCTGGCCTGCTCTTCATTGACACGCCGGGCCACGAGGCATTCACCAACCTCAGGAGGAGGGGCGGGAGCATCGCCGACCTAGCTGTGCTTGTGGTGGACCTGAACAAGGGCCTCGAGGAGCAGACGCTCGAGGCGATTGAGATACTCAGGAGCTACAAGTGCCCTTTCATTGTAGCAGCGAACAAGGTTGACACCCTACACGGCTGGATTCTGCACGAGGGCACTGTGACCGAGGCGCTCCAGAAGCAGAGGGAAGACGTGCTGCAAAAGCTCGACGAATACATTTACAGGCTCGTGGGAGAACTCCATGAAAAGGGCTTTCCGAGCGAGAGGTTCGACAGGGTAAAGGACTTCACTAAGGAAGTGGCGATAATTCCCCTTTCGGCTAAGGGAAAGACAGGCATCCCTGAACTGCTTATGTTCCTAGCTGCATTGTCGCAGCGCTACCTCGAGAAGAAGCTGGAGGTGCACGAGAAGGGGGCGTGCAGGGCAACAGTGCTTGAGGTGAGGGAGGAGAAGGGCCTCGGGAAAACAATTGACGTGATACTTTATGATGGCATGCTGCGCGTCGGGGAGGAGATTATAGTAGGGGGGAAAAGCGGGGCGCTGAGGGTGAAAATACGCGCGCTGCTCGAGCCGAAGCCTGTTGGGGACAAGAGCGCGGAGAAGTACAGGGGGGTGCAGGAAGCGCATGCTGCTGCAGGCGTGAAAATCGTCGCGCCCGGCCTGGATGATGCGCTCAGCGGCTCGCCCATTAGGCACTGCTCTGCGGAAGCGGAAAAGGAAGTGATGGAGGAAATACAGCGCATCAAAATCGATTCGAATGCAATTGGGCCTGTTGTGAGGAGCAACACCCTCGGCAGCCTCGAGGCAATCGTGAAGCTCCTGCAGGACCGCGGCATAAAGGTAAAGAAGGCTGATGTTGGAGAGGTGCCGCGCAAGGATGTGCTCGAGATTGAAAGCGTGATGCAGAAGGATAGGTTCAAAGGAGTAATATTCGCATTCCACACAAAGGTGTCGGGACCGGCGGCAGAGGAGGCGAAGAAGCGGGGAGTGAGGATTTTCGAGAATGACGTTGTGTACAGGCTGCTCGAGGACTACGAGAAATGGGTGCAGGGGGAGAAGGACGCTGAAAGGAAGCAGAAGCTCTCCACACTTGTGATGCCGGCAAGGCTGGAGGTGATGCAGGGCTTCGTGTTCAGGAACAGCTCTCCCGCAATAGTCGGGGTGAAGGTTCTCGAGGGCAAAATAAGGAAGGGTATCGAGGTCATGAACTCGGGCGGAAAGGTGCTGGGCAGGGTGCTCGCGCTCCAGAGCGAGGGCAAACCTGTCGAGGAAGGCACAAAGGGCATGGAGCTCGCGGCATCCATTGATAATGCTGTTGTAGGGAGGAGCCTTTTCGAGAAAGATGAGCTTTATAGCCTTATCCCGCCAAAAACATTCAGTGCGCTGGCAGGCCTGCAGGGCGTTTTTTCGGAGGGGGAAACTGCGCTTATAGGCAAAATAAGGGCACTCGAAGAGAAGGCCGGGCTGCTGGGCGAGGAAGCATGAGGCAGGATTTTTCCGCTTAAACAAGGAAGGAGGAGGATTGGATGAACATAGTGGTGTCTGACCCGAAAACAAGGAAGGCATACCCAAAGAAAATAGACAACCCCGGGGTATTCATGGGAAAGAAAGTGGGCGATGAGGTCGAGCTCGGCATAATAGGCCTCGAAGGATACACAGCCCAGATAACAGGTGGTTCTGACACCGAGGGATTCCCAATGAAGGCCGACCTAGCGGGAACCGCGAGGAAAACCGTGTGGGTCACGACCGACATGAAGAAAGGCACCCAGACAAAGCTCTCGCGCCGCGGCAACATGGTTGGAGAAGACATAGCGCAGCTCAACGTCAAAGTCATCAAGGAAGGCAGCAGGAAGCTGGAGGAGCTGCTCGGCGGCGAAAAGAAAAAAGTGGAAAAGGTCTCCGTGAAGGAAGAGATGGTGAAGAAGTCCCTCGAGAATGTGGGAAATGTCGGTGGGGATTCCTCCATGATGAAGAAGGGCACCAGCAAGCACTGAGGTCTGGCAGTAATCAAAACCCCGCCCAAAAATCGGCCCGCCAGTCGGTGACCGGGACGACAATGGGAATTGCATTTGGTGCATCACATGACGAAAAAGGAAACATCGCACGTGGAGAAGGCTGGAGATGCCAAGGCGGCGCGACCCCATTCTGGTAAAGGCGAATGGCACGGCCACCAAGGCTCCGGCACTGTGGATACAGGAAAGAATGCCAAGCACCCCGAGGCGCCAGGACAGGCTGAGGTCAACATAGGAATGGTGGGGCACGTCGACCACGGGAAAACTAGTTTGGTTGAAACCCTAACGGGTAAGTGGACAGACACCCACAGCGAGGAGATAAAGAAAGGAATATCAATCAGGCTTGGATATGCGGACACTGTGTTCTACAGGTGCGACCTAGCGAAAGGCAGCGAGGCATACAACAGCACAGGAAAGTGCGAGGAAGGCATGGGGAAGCCTGTGCCGCTGCGAAGGGTGTCCTTTGTTGATGCTCCGGGGCACGAGACCCTCATGGCGACGATGCTCTCCGGCGCTGCACTAATGCACGGCGCGGTGCTCGTGATTGCCGCCAACGAGAAGTGCCCGCAGCCGCGCACGGCAGAGCACCTCATGGCGCTCAGCATTTCCGGCGTGAAGAACATTGTGGTTGCGCAGAACAAGATAGACCTAGTGGACAGGAAAAGGGCGCTCGAGAACCTTTCCGAAATACGTGGCTTCCTCAAGGAGTATGGTTATGGGGACGCACCCATAGTGCCGATTTCCGCTAACCTGAAGCTCAACATCGACATGCTCATAGAGGCTATAGAGAACACCATCCCCTCGCCGAAGCTCGACAGGGCGAAGGCTTTGAAGATGCATGTGGTGAGGAGCTTCGACGTGAACAGGCCCGGGACAAAGCCAGAGGACATTGTAGGAGGGGTGCTCGGCGGGAGCATAATTTCCGGCACGCTGAAGGTGGGTGACATGATAGAGATTTCTCCTGGCGACAATGGCAAGCCGATAGAAACCGAGGTCGTTAGCCTTGGGGTTGAAGGCGAAAGACTGGAGGAGGCAACCGCCGGAGGGCTTATCGCGGTTGGCACGAAACTTGACCCTTTCTATACAAAGAACGACGAGATGCGCGGCCAGCTCGTGGCAAGGCCGGGTGTGCTCCCAGTGCCCGTGACAATTGTGCGGATGGAAGTGCGGCCCATAGAAAGGCTAATTATCGACAGGAAAGAGGCCGAGCTGAAAGTGAATGACTTTGTCGTGCTCGCAATCGGCACCTCGACTGCAATCGGCCAGGTCTCGCGCCTCGCTGGAAAGGGCGAATACGAATTTCGGCTGCGCACGCCCGTGGTTGTGGAGAAGGGGGTGCAGGTGGCAATCAGCAAGAAAGAAGCTTCAGGGTGGCGGCTGAGGGCATATGGAATATGCAAATAAGCAGGAGCAGCGGCAATTGAAAATTATGCACGCGCCGAGAAAAACAAAGACAAAAAAGAATATGATGTGGTTCTTGTTGGAGTTGATACTGTTACTTACTTGAGAAAGGCATACTCTAACTACTTTGTTGACAGTAAAGAGTTTTTGGAAAATTTACGAAAAATCATAGCAAAGGCTTGTTAGGTTTTGTAAATGGGAAAAAATGAAAAGCCTATTGTCGCCCTCGACACGAATATGCTACTGAACATCAAGCGCTTCAATGTGGACATTTTTGCGCAGGCTCGTGGACTTCTGGGCGCGTGTGAATTTGTTGTCCCGGAGCAGGTCGTTTCCGAGCTTGAGAAGATGGCGGCGAGGGGTGCGAAGCTGAGGAAGGAGGCTGCGGTCGCGCGGGAGCTTTTGGCGAAAAACGGGGCGAAAGTGCTGAAAACGCGTTTTTCCGGCGCCGACGAGGCTCTTAAAAAGCTTGCTCCTGAAGCCATTGTTGCGACCAATGACAAAGCATTAAAAGATTCCGTAAAGGAATTAGGTGGAAGGGTGCTGCAATTGCGGCAGAGGAAATACCTCGAGATGGCATGAGAATTCCGGCTTGGAAGTCTGTGCTTGGGCGCCTTGGCGGTTTTATTTTTTTGGTTTTTAAGGTGAGCGAAAAGTGTACATGAACTATGTCATAATGGACACCGTGAGGGTGCCTCCCACCGAGCTCGGAAAGGACGTGAATGAGGTTCTCCTGAAGCAGGCGAGGCAGGTGTATGAAGGGGTCATGGACGAGGATACTGGCGTTGTCATCGCAGTCATGAAAGTTGATAATATCGGCGAGGGAAAGATTGTGCCGGGAGACGGCGCGGCATACTTCGACGCTGACATCTCGCTGCTGGCGTACAAGCCCAAGATACAGGAGCTGGTTGAAGGTGAGATCACCGATGTCACGGAGTTCGGCGCGTTCCTCCGCACCGGGCCGCTCGAAGGCCTTATACACGTGAGCCAGATTATGGATGACTACATCAACTATGACGCGAAGCTGCCCGGCTTTGTGGGAAAGGAAAGCAAGAGGAAGCTGGTCTCGAAGGATACGGTGCTTGCGAGGGTTGTTACTGTATCGCTCAAGGGCACTATTTCAAGCTCGAAGGTCGGGCTCACCATGAGGCAGTTCGGCCTCGGCAAGCCCGAGTGGGCGAAGTACGACGAGAAGGAAAAGATGGAAAGGGCAGCGAGGGCGGAGAGGGCAGCCGGCAAAGACGCCCGCCTCAGGGACAAGAAGGGGGAAGATAAGGAAAAGAAGGGTGTGGGGAAATGAAGCAGGACAAAGCGTGCAGGTCATGCAGGTACGTCCTCGAAAAGAGCGACAAGCAGAAGGCCGCTAAAAAGCATGGGGAAGCCAAGAAGGAAGAGACTGCGGAGGTCTGCCCGGTGTGCGGCAGCAACCAGTTCACGACATTCTGGAGGGGATACACCATAATACTCAATCCCGAGAAGTCGGAAGTGGCGCAGAAGATGGGCATCACGAAAGCGGGAAAGTACGCGTTGAGGTTAAGCAGGTGAAATGAGGGCATGCCAACAAAGTGGCGGCGGGACGTTTTTTGTTTTGGTTGTTTGGGGAAGATCAATATGAGAATCAACATTGTTTCAAAGGAAGAGAACCCGCTCTTCAACAGGACAGAGGTGGAGTTCGAGGTAAAGGAAACGCCCAAGACACCATCAAGAAAGGATATAAGGGCGCAGCTCGCGGCTCTGGTGAACGCAGACGAGAAAGGCATGGTGGTTGACGTCCTCAGGCAGGGTTATGGCACGTCAGAAGTAAAAGGCTCGGCGCGCATATACAAGAGCGAGAAGGACATGAAGCGCACAGAGGTCGCGAAAGTGATTATAAGGAACTTCGGCAAGGAAGCAGTGGCGAAGAAGAAGGCGACGCCAGCCGCAGGAGCTGCCCCAACCGCAAAGAAGTGACATAGAAGCCTGAGAAAACCAGCATGAGGATGTGAAAGTTTATGGCAGAGGCGAAAGGGAAGAAAGAGGCAAGCGGCAAGCCGAGGAAAGGCTCTTACTACAAGGTCGAGGCAGGAAAGCTCGTCCGCAGGAAGTACTGCCCGAAATGCGGCCCGGGAGTTTTCATGGCACAACACCAGAAAAGGGCGCACTGCGGCAAATGCGGATACACGGAATTTAAGTAGGTGCCCCCATGGGAGCGCTCTACGCCAACCTGCTCATCGACGCTTTCCTAATCCTCTTCCCAGCTCTTTATATCAAACACAAAGAAAAAAAGCGGTTCAGGGCTGTTGACTTCGGCCTTCAGGCAAACGGGAAAGGTTGGCTCGGCGGCGTTTTCCTCACAGGGAAAATTTTCGCGGCGTTGCTCGCAACATCACTTGTCCTCTCGCTTACATTAAGTATTACAGGCCTAGATGATCTTGCACTCGTGGAGGACAGCGTGAGGTCGCTCGCGGCATCTCCTTTCTGGATGTTGCTCTACTTAGCTCTCGTGAGGGTGTTCGCGGAGGAGTTCTTCTTCCGCGCGTTCCTAGTGCCTAGGACTGGGGTGCTCGCGGCCAGTGTGGTGTTCGGCATTTCCCACGCCACTTACGGGTCGATCGCGGAGGTTCTGGGAGCTATTGTACTCGGATGGGTGCTAGGACACTTCTACGCGAAGGAGAGGAAGCTGCTCCCGAACTATGTGGCGCACCTCCTTTACAATGCTATGGCGTTCGCTACATTCCTGTCGGCGTGAGTGGTTGCATGAAGACAAAGGTTATAAGAATACAGAAAAGCATGCCGAGCAAAAAAACCGGCAAGCAAATCGCTGAGGCAGCAAGGATAATAATTGCTGGGGGTATTGTGGCGTTCCCTACGGAAACAGTGTATGGGCTTGGCGCGAACGCCCTTGACGCGGAAGCCATAAGGAAAATTTTCCGCGCGAAGGGGCGGCCTTTTGATGACCCGCTCATAGTGCACATTGCGAGCAAACATCAATTGTATGGGCTGGCAGCCCGCGTAACTGCAGAGGCGAAAATCCTCATGAAAAAATTCTGGCCGGGGCCACTCACGCTCGTTTTACGCAAAACCAAAAAGGTGCCCAAAATCACGACAGCAGGACTCGACACGGTAGCAATAAGGATGCCCTCGCACCCCATTGCCCTTGGGCTCATTTGTGCTACAGGAGTGCCTATTGCAGCGCCCTCCGCAAACACTTTTGGCAGGCCCTCGCCGACCAGCGCACGGGACGTACTTGAGGACCTTGATTGCAAGATTGATGCGGTAATTGACGCAGGGCGCACGCGCATTGGAGTAGAGTCGACGGTGCTCGACCTCAGCGGGAAAACGCCTGTTCTGCTGCGCCCGGGAAACATAACTTTGGAGCAGCTGGAGAAAACCATCGGAAAAATAAAGGTCCACCCGCTCGTTCGCGTGCGAACACATGGCACCAAACCCACAAAAAAAACCGCAGTCCGCTCGCCTGGCCTTGCATACAGGCATTACGCGCCGCGGGCCGAAGTCATACTTGTGGAGGGGCCTGCCAAATGGGCTGAGGCGAAAATAAAAAAAATCAAGGCAGGACTTGCCGGGAAAAAGGTTGTTGTGCTGAAGACCTCAGGGCTTAGCAAGGAGAAGCTCGCATCGCGGCTCTTTGGCGAATTCCGGGTCGCGGACAGGAAAGGGGCTGACATCATTATTGTTCAGGGTGTGGATGAGCAAGGCATTGGGCTTGCGGTGATGAACAGGGTACGGAAGGCTGCAGCAAGGATTGTGAAGTCCTAAAGCCTAAATAAAACCAAATAATATTAACCTGTAAAGACTATAAGTAGCCTAATATGAAGAAGCATTTGCCTGCATTATTCTTGCTGTTCATTTTTTCAGTGGCAATGGCATCGCCTCCAATGCATGAACTGAATTCCACTATCGCATATCATATTTTTGGCCGATTAAATAACCCGGGGAAAATAACTAACATAGACAATTCCGTCATGATTATTTCCAAAAATGAGCAGTTCAGTGCTAAAAATATAGCGGACAAGATACGCTCATTAAGCGATGATCAGATATGCATTTCTCTTGGAGCCTCGAAAAATGACCCCGACTGGGAAATTATGGAGAACGGGAAATTATACTTGTCAAAGGTGGGGCAGAAATACGGGGCAAAAGTGCTCTGCGACATTGAGAGTGAGATAATTGAGACAATCAAGGCCTACGATGACCCGGTGATGAGCCTTGAGAATGTTTCCGCCTGCCCAATAAATTCTGCCAAGTACAGTACGTATTGCATTGCTGTTTTGACTAACAAAACGGAATACCGCGCCCCTCCAGAACATCCGCCTGAACTTACATTTGCGCTTTGGGTGATGATGATCGCCATTGCCACCCTCTTATTTGCCTTGGTTTTTGGCTTCATTACTTCAAAACTGAAACTTGCAGGAGCCATGAAGGTTCTTCTGAGCGTGGTGGCAATTGCCATAAGCGCCCCATTGTTTGCAGTAATAGGGTACATAATTACAGCAATGTTTGCTTTGATTTTTTTATCGCTTGGCGGGATTGCCTACATTTATGGGTTAACGATTTTTGGGCTCGCGGTTACATTGGCATCTTTGTATCTCATTGCCCGGCAAATAAGAAAAAATAATTCAAACGAATATACAGTTCCAGTAATCATATTCGCTGGTGTATTGATACTGTTCGCACTAATTTTGTATGGTGGATCCATCTTGAGCAGCTGGTCGTTTTAGCTATTATAAATGTTTTTAACCCCAAAATTCTCAATGCAAAAAACTGTCTGCATTGGCATCGAAAGCACCGCCCACACCGCAGGAGTGGGAATAGTGGATTCGGAGTGCAATGTCCTCGCGAATGAGAAGCATTCGCATTCAACCAATAAGGGCGGGCTGATTCCAACGGAGCTTGCAAAGCATCACGCGCAGCATTTCCCTGGCCTCATAAAAAACGCACTTGAGAAGTCTGGGCTATCTTGGGGCGAGATTAGCTGCATCGCCTACAGCGCCGGCCCCGGGATAGGCACTGCCATGAGCGTAGGCGCGTCCGCGGCGAGGATGCTTGCGCTGTTGCATGACAAGCCGCTTGTTCCCGTGAACCACTCGGTCGCGCACATCGAAATTGCGAAGAAGAAGTGCGGTGCGCAGAACCCATTGGTTTTGTATGTTTCCGGCGGGAACACCCAGGTAATTGGATATGAAGCCGGGCGGTACAGGGTTTACGGCGAAACGCTCGACATTGGCGTGGGAAACTTGCTGGATTCTTTCGGGCGCGAGCTCGGCTTGGGCTTTCCCGCGGGGCCGAAGCTGGATGAAATATATTTCCAGGGTGGGAAATACATTCCGCTGCCTTACACGGTAAAGGGCATGGACGTGGGTTTCTCTGGATTGCAGACCGCGGCGAAGAGGAAAATACGGAAAGGCCACAGTCAGACTAGTGACATTGCGGACATTAATGGGGTTGGCGAAGGAGAAAATATTGATTTGGCGTACAGCCTCATGCACACTGCCTTTGCCATGGTGCTCGAGATAACGGAGAGGGCGCTCGCACACACCGAGAAAAAGGAGCTGCTGCTCACTGGTGGAGTGGCTGCATCAAAGGCGCTTCAGGAAATGGCGGGAAAAATGTGTGGGGCGCGGAGCGTGAAGCTCTTTGTTTGTCCGAAGGAACTGAGCCAGGACAACGGCGCGATGATTGCATGGACTGGTATGCTCATGTTCAGGGCCGGACACATGGTGAGGCCGAAAGATGCACTAACGAACCAGAACTTCCGCACTGACATGGAAGAAGTTGACTGGATTCATTGACCCACAATCTTAGAGGAGGTTGTGTTCAATGGCCATGAACCGGTTTCAGGAACTTTTCGTTGATGTAAATAAACGTGACCGGAATGAGAATCACCAAGAACAGGGTGAAGTTGAGCGGGTATGGCAGTGTGTTTATGGCAGGGTCCTGATAGACATACCCGCCAACGGCAATTATCGCGAAAATGAGGAACTCGAGAAGGAATATCCTGAAAGAAGTCGCGCGTTTCATTGCACGCTGCCTCCTGAAAATAGCCGTATAATTATAGAAGTGCAGCACTGCATAGAGCGAGAGCCCGAAAAGAAGGATGTTGAAGGGGAACTCAACTGCATTGTAGCGGTGGTCGAGCCACAGCACAATCGAGGCTACGATAATCATAGAGAGAATGAACTCCACCACAAGCAGGGCAGTGTACCGCGTGTCCTTGAACTTCAGGGCCCGCTCGATTGCCTTGTCCTTCAGGACGCGCGTTACACGCCACCAAAAACTGTCCCGCGACCAGAAAGCCATCTATGAAAACCCCTTATATTTGTATACCATATTTTCACCTAATTATTGCCTTTTTGGACAGCCATCTATCCGTACATGAAAGCTTACACA
>SBBR01000114.1 GCA_005239615.1 archaeon | reverse complement strand
CTGTTCACTACTGCGGCCATGATATGCGCCGAGGTGTGCATGCGCATTAGCTTGTACCTTTTCTCCCAGTCCACAATGCAGTTCACCCTGTCGCCAGCCTTGAGGCCTTCCATGTCAACTTCATACAAGACGTCCTCGCCGGTATTATTGGCGAAAACTACCCTGTATTCAGCTCCGCCCGCGACGGTTATTTTGCCCGTGTCAGAGGGCTGGCCCCCGCTCTGCGGGTAGAAGACCGTGCGGTCCAGGACAACAAAATTTTTGCCCTCGATTTTTTCGGCCTTGATAACCTCTGCTTCGCACTCGCGCAGGTATGAATCTGTTAGGTAGAGCTTCCCGGTCACACGGAAACAATTGTTCCATGGTTTTAAGGCGGTTTTGCCATCAGAACTAAGCGCGCGCTTTGGCTTTGTCATTGGAGGCGTCTCCAACTCCTTTTCCTCGCGCCCTGCACTTGGTATGCCCCCATTACCATGAAACTGAACCTTTGCAGCTCCTCGCTAGGTGCTGCTTGATTGCCCGCACCATCAAGCCTGTGAACTCCCTTGATCGGAGCGTCATTTCAGTCCCGTGGAACAACAAATTTCCCGATTGTGACTTCTTTTTTTTCGGGAAAAAAGGTTGCAAGCAGCTTTGCCTGGGAAATTTCATCCGGATGGTTCACATTCATCTGCTCTGATACAGAACTGTCAATTTCAGGGCTTGTGATAAACCCTACTTTATCGTATGGTGGATTGCGGCGGGAACGTCATCCCGATGCGCAGGAATGAACAAAAAAGGGTTGCAGTGATTCCGTGCTGCATGTTTTCTGGGTATACTTCCCGGTCCCGATACAAATCCCGTGCTGCAATTTGCTTCTTGGCATAAGTGGATTAGTGTGGCGTGAGTTTCAGTTGATTCCTGTGCAAACTACTGCCCGTTTCCTGGCGGCCCGAGCTCTATTACAGGCGCGGCTTCCTGCACCTCAACGACCTGCTCGGCCTGCTCCGTAATCGCTTCCTCTTCCTTCGACGCGACACCCTTGTAAGTGACTGTCTTGCTTATGCCATGCTCTCCCCAGAGGTAGGAGAACATGACAGGTTCATCCAGCCTGAGCCAGATGCGCTTGCCAGCCTCCTGCCCCCCGGGCTGGCCCTTGAGCATGAACGCCCTGCTGTACTTCACCCTCGCCTTGCCGCCGCCGACCTGCTCGAGCAGGAAAACTGGCTCGTCGTTGCCGTTGCCCAGTATGTGGTCAAACGTCTCGTTTTCAGCCACCAAGAACTCCTCTTCGTCGCTTTCCTTCCTGAATGGCGGCTTCCACTGCACCCTAACTGTTTTCACGTGAAAAATCGCTTTCATAAAAACCAGGAAGAGTAAGTGCACGGCCATTTAAATAGTTTACTGTGGAAAAAACAAAACCGCCGGGCGAAGGTTCATTGTACCCGCACCGGCAATGACCTCTTAATATCTTTTAAAAACCTCGAAACATTCCTTCATTCATGAACATCACCGGCGTGATTGAGCAGACAGTGAACGCAATCCACGCCTCGGAACAGAGGAAGAAGGCGGTTGCAGGGGTGCTGTTGCCGCTGAAGAAGAAGTCGTTCGAGGGCGTTGAGGGGATTCCCGAGGGCAAGCTTTCGTTTGCAGTTCCGAGATGGATTCCTGACTGCACGATTGCTGGAGTCGACTCCGGTTTTGTCTCGAAGCGCCTCGCGAACGTAGACCTTATCCTTATTCGGGCTGTTGGGGTGCTGTTCCGCTACGAGAAAGGAGTGCTTGCGTCGAGCGAGTACTGGCCGAGTTATTTCAGTTTCCCAGAGCCGCACCTCTCCCATGGCGCCCTTGAGCAGGACGAGGCCGAGCAGAGCAGGAGCCTCATGCGCCTCCGCGAGGAAGTGAACGCCGCGAAAAGGCTCATTGAAGCGCATTCCCCAAAGTACCTTTTCATCGACGGCAGCATCGTCCCACAGTACCAGGACAAGCCAAGGATGGAGTCAGCGCTCACGGGCCATTACTCTGACATCATAACAGAATTCGAGTCTCTCTACGCGCTCGCCGAGGAACATGGTTGCACGCTCATCTCAACCGTCGAGGACAGCAGGGGTTCCCGCTTCAGGCAAATCCTGCAGGAGGAGGTCCTCGGCGGCAAACATCAGGGACGTGATGATGGGCAAGATGCTGGTTTCTGGGGAGAGGCAGGTTTTTTTGGGGTGGACGCAGAGATGCTGAAGGGCTTCCTCGACTCCTCCCTTCTCGAGTATTTCCTTGAAGTGGGTGAGCGGAGCTGCGCCTTCACCTACACAAAGGACATCGAAAAGCACCCCGTGTTGCAGGACTTCAACTCGAAGTGGGCAAAGGGCATCTACGGCCTCTACATCAAGCCAGCCCTGCTCGACAGGCCCCTGCGCTGCGAATTCATCTGCCACGGCGGTCTGCGCGAAAAGGCCGACGAGGTCGCCTCGGTGGCCCTCGCTCTGAGCTCATTCCACCGTGAGTATGCTTTCCCTTCCGTGCTTGTCGAGGCCGACCTGCGAGCACGGCTGAAGCCTGAGGAGATAGATATTGTTTACAACAAGATAACGGACAGGCTCGGCGTCTCTGTGAAGCTGAAAATGAGGAGAGAGAACAGGCCGTTCTGACAAAAACGTTTTATGGTTAAGGGAGTGTATATTGTAAGTGATAGCATGAAAAATGCCAAACTTAATGCTGATGGAAGAATAACGATTCCTGTTAAATTGAGACGTAGAATGAAACCTCTTCCAAGAAGCGTGGTTCAAATAATTCCAAATGAATATGGG
>SBBR01000011.1 GCA_005239615.1 archaeon | reverse complement strand
AGGTTACGTTTCTCATGGATTTATCACCCTAGAGAACGTAACCTTCATTTCCTCAAAAAAGCCTTCTTAAAAATCAGCAGAAACTGGCGAAGTCAGGTTATGAGTTCATTTGAATGCTGTGAATTGGACACAGGGCTAGGTCAAGGAAAACAGCGTTGCCAGGCGTGACACTTGGTCCGGGCGCGATGGCCGCCTTTAGGCAATGAACCCAAAACTGTTTGGATACATTGGACCAGGGACTGTGGTGAGTTTGGGTCCTAGCGCGAGGGCTTATTTGCGGCGTAAAGGCGTTACAGTAAATAGGTTTCCAGCGAGATTAGAGTCGTTGAAAAGTAGTACTAGGCTACATAACCATTTACGTATTTTTATAAACTTGGAACCACTTATTAGTAGCAATGCTCGATGTACGCACAATTTTCAGGCCCTACAGGATGAAACTCTCGCGCAAGGAGCCTGTGGAGATGACTCTCACCATAACCAACAAGGGACTCGGAAGCGCGCTCACTTCCTTCGAGCTGGAGTGCGACCGCTCGCTCTCCTTTGACAAAGGCGGGTTCAAGGCATCCGAAACGCAGAACCTCGGCGACCTCGCTGCGGGGCAGAGCGTACAGAAGATATTCTGGCTCTTCAGCAAGCCTGTCACGAGAACGGGAACATACATAATAAAGGCCAAGGTGACGGAGCACTTTAACACCTACGGCCTCGTGAAAAAGGAATACGCGAAGACTGCTGAACTGATTGTGGAGGAGTGAAAATGGGTGCGAGGGGAATAAGGGTGTATTTAGTGAGGCGGGTGGTGCCGTGCAGGTCAAACACAATATTCAGGCCGGCAATGTAAAACTCGCACCTGAAGCCGCGACCACAATAGAACCAAACACTAAAAGGTGAGCGGCGAATGAACATCAAAAAGGAAACATGTAGGGAATGTGGCGCTGACGTGCAGAGTTTCAACATGGAGAACCACCTGAAAAACCACGATCTGGAAAGGAAGGTTGCGTCCGCGGCAAAAAAATGAGGAGTTTTAGAAGTACTTCGAAGAGTTTTCAATTTAGTTTAGACTGCATTATTTTTATGATAGGCAAAGCAATTCCTTGGAAGACCTTGATTAAACATAAAGGCTTATTTTTCCCGCCATGGATGAAAAAGGAACGTCACGGCTGTGTTCATCCCAATATACTGCCTCAAACAGATACCAGTGGCATGACAAGTTCCTAAGGGAGAACGCCGACAAGATAAGAGTGTTTGCGGATGTCGGAGTATCATTTTTACTCGGCGCCCCCACCACCTCAATTGACGCCAAAAATGCTTTAGGCCCAAACTCCACAGTGTATGCAACAGACCTGATATCTAAATATCTACTTCAACAATGACCGCTGACAGGAAGGCAAGGCTTGAAAAAGAAGGCGTTACTCTACTCACCCATTCAATAGTGCAATCGCCTTTGCCGTACATGTGCGAGGCGATAAGATTTGCTAACGTTTCCATGCATCTCCAACCAAAAGAGCGGAAGGCGGGCGCTGAAAAACTGCTGGAAAAGCCTTCGGAAATGAGGCTACCTTATAGGGGCTATTGCAATGCCATCCCAAAAGACATTGCATGAATATAATTTCGTGTTTGTTTTAAGGAAGGAAGGACCCAATTTCGTTTTAGTAGAAACGAGTCTGAAGTCCAAAGCAAAATTGGACGACACGTTAGTTAGGATGCTTAACGACCCTTTATAGGTTATTGGGCCAAAAAAAGTTTTTAGGAAGTGGAAAACCATCAAATCACGGCCGGCCCAAGGCGTGGCTATTTGCAGGCGCACAGGTTCCGCGGGCCAAGGAGTGTTGCCCTTGCTTTTATGAGAGGGCTTGGAAACCGAATGCGGAGATGAAGGCAATGTGCGCGAAGTTTAGGCAAAGGCAAGAGATACCTTTGATGGTAAGATAGGAAAAATTTTTCGTTTAGCTGATGCGGGTTAAGCCGCTTCCTTCGATTCGTCATTCGAGCAGGTATTCAACGGCACCGTTCACGTCCTGCGCCTCGAAAATTTTGATATCATAACCCTCGTTCTCTAAGTAATCCTGCACATTCACTGTTCTTGGAACGTAGCGCGTGCGAATGATTGTGAACCTGCCCTCCTGCGTCTGGCCCTGCACGCGTTCGTAGTAAGTCAAGATTTTCTGGCCTTTCGGCACGATGAATGCATCCAGGCCCTTCTCAGCGGCTGCGGTTGCCTTTTCTATTATACCTGAAACCTGGCCTATTGTGCCGTCGGGGAGAATTGTGCCCGTGATGGCGGCGTCACTCCTCACTACCTTGTGCTGGATTGCGGCGATTGCCGCGACCGTGATTGCGGCGCCTGCTGATGGCCCTCCTACGAGGCGCGCAGGGGTGTTCTTTACAGAGACGACAATGTCCTTGCCGCTGAGGCTCTTCCCAGTGAACTTCTCCGCTACCAGCGCCGCTGTCCTCACGGAGTCCTGCGTGTCTGGCTCCACGAAGGGATTAATGGAAAAGAGTACCCTGCCAGAGCCAGGCATTATCTCGACCTCGGCTTGGTTGAGGCTACCCTCGCCCTCAGAGGTCACGGAAACGATGTTGACTGAAGACTGGAAGCGCTGGCCCTCGAGGACTTGGAGCGAATCCTGCGAAGGCTGGGAAGCTGAAGCGAACTGGCTTTCGGCACTGCCAAAGCCGAGGAAATACCCGGACGCAAAGAAGACGAGTAGCGCTGCAAGAGCCCACACAACCAGAACGGGTTTGACAAAAGAGGGTGCCTTGGCGGCAGAGGAGTTTGATTTTGAAGGAACTGATTTTGGCGCGGTGGGAATTCTGTGCTGCGGCTTTTTTGGTGTGATTCCGGATTTCAGGAAGGCAATCTGCTCTTCCAGCATCACATCCTCGAAAAGCGGCTTTGCCTCTTTCTTCTTGACATCAGATTGTTTTGGCATCGTGAATAGTTAGCCGCGGAAACGGAATTTAAAGGTTATGGGGCGCCAAAAGACCCATTATTAAAGTCAGTCCGGAAAACACAGTTCATTCCGGATGAAGTGGAATAATGACCGCTTGACAAGGGCCTGGATGCCTAAAGCACGGGGTGAACTTTATCTAAAAGTACCTGCAAAACTAAAGAGTTGTTGTGTTGCATAACTCCACAAAAATGCCTATTTTTGTTTGCCTTTCATGCCATTTGCCAGGCCGTATTTTTGAAAAGTCAAGAATGCATGGCCAATTTGT
>SBBR01000104.1 GCA_005239615.1 archaeon | reverse complement strand
GTGCAGAGCGCAGCATCCTTCTTGCCGGTTGCCACTGGTGCCAGGCAGTCATCCTTCGAAAATATTGTTAGCCTCCCGCATGGCTCGGCGCTGAGCTTCTCCTTAGCCAGTTTCGTAAGGCATGCCTCGACCTCGAGCCTATCGGAGTTGGCTTCGCATGACTTCACGCCTTCCGCCACCGCTGCGTCTGTGCCTTCTGACAGAGGTGCTGCGGCCGGAGTAGGCTCGGGATTTACCTGTACGCCAGCCGGCGCATCGGCAGGCTTTTCCTTTTTCTGGATGCAACCTCCCAGCAAAAGCAGGATGGTGGCTGCCACAAAAGCAATAAGCAGTGCCTTTTTCATAACACTTACTGTAACTCTTTTTTCCTTTAAATAACTTGTCATACGGTTCCACATGGGCCGCGCACAGGAATAATCGGATTCCAACCTGAATTTTTTGTACCAAAATTTCTGGCAAATCAAGGAATTACAGCGCCCAGTTTTGTCAAAAGCGGCTTTATAAGAGCCGGCCCGGGCAAACATTTATATATTACTGGCGCAGCAATATACAGAGTGGATTTTTTCCACGTGAGCCTAATCCCAATTTCTCACCCAATAGAAACCTTAGCAGGGACTCTGGCCGGCCAAAACCGGCCCGAATTCTCTTTATCATATGTTGATTAAAAAATTACCAATACAATCAGTGTAGGCGGCTCATGCGAACATCCTGTGCTCAGGCTGGGCCTCGTCAGGCTGCCGAATGATTTTTTGCACAGCGTCGTTGAAGTCCTTTAGCTTGACCCTTTTATTGTTCTGCCGGAGCGCAAACATTCCTGCCTCTGTGCACACAGACTTTATTTCTGCGCCAGTAAAGCCTTCAGTCAGTTCCGCAATTTCCGCCATGTCAACCGTGCTGTCCAGCGCCATCCTGCCCACGTGTATCTCGAAAATCTTCCGTCTACCATCCTTGTCCGGCAACGGGATGGCAATCTGCCTGTCAAACCTGCCCGGTCTCAGGAGAGCGGGGTCGAGCATGTCAAGTCTGTTCGTTGCTCCAATGACTTTCACACCTTTCAGTTCGTGGAAGCCGTCCATCTCGGAGAGCAACTGCATCATCGTCCTTTGCACCTCGCGGTCGCCGTTGGCAGTTGCAAAGCGGTGCGACCCCACGGCATCGATCTCGTCTATAAATATTATCGCCGGCTTTTTCTCCTTCGCGAGCCTGAAAACGTCCCTTACGAGTTTCGCCCCTTCGCCTATGTACTTCCTGACCAAATCGGAGCCTGAGAGTGAGATAAAAGTTGCGTTCGACCTGTTCGCTACGGCCTTCGCGAGCATGGTCTTTCCTGTTCCTGGCGGGCCGTGGAGCAGGACCCCGTTGGGTGGCTCTATGCCGAGCTGCTCGAAGCCCTCTGGGTTTGTTAGAGGTAATATCACCGCTTCGTGCAGCTCGTTGATTTCCTTCCCAAGGCCACCGATGTGCTCGAAGGTCACCTTTGGCCTTTCGATTACCTCCATGGCGTTCACGCGCCAATCCTTGTTCTCCGGCAGGACTTTGGTTATGAGCAGGTTGCGCTGGTTCATAGCTACCCTCTTGCCGGGCTCAAGCTCAACCTCCACTTCCTGCGCCGCCTTCACAAGGAACTCGAGGCCGTTGCTGTTCTTAACCACAACTGTCTTGTCGGGAAGCACCTCGTGAATCGTTCCCATCACGAGAGGCACCGCCCTCATTTCCGAGAGCTCTTTCCTCATGCGCTCCATCTCTATCTGCATCTGTGCTAGCCTTGCGCCTGTCAGCTGCTTCTCCGTCTCAACCGTGCGGAGCTGTTCCTCGAGAGAGAAGACGTAGTCGTAGACGTCGTAGGTGGTTTTCCTGTCCTCACTCGATTCAGCCATGCAAAGCCCTCTTTTCCATTGCCTTATTGCAATGCGGTTTCGCATTGCCTTTCCTTTTTGCTATATTAGATACTAACTGCCCTTATTACTTAAACTTTTCTGTCCGCCAAATAGTATGTTTTCACTGATGGTTTAATTGGTTTTGGTATGGCCCTCGACTTTCCCATCCTTCTCGCAGCCTTCCTGCTGGTTTCCTTTGTGGTCGCCCAGCTCCTCAAGAGGTTCGCAAAGGCCGACACATACGCTATTGTGTCCCTTATCAGGACTAGAAAGCCTGTCCCATTTTTCGACAGCATGGCGAAGCACACAAAACTCCTCGACACCTTTGCATTCCTCGGTCTCGTGCTTGGGTTCGGCTCGCTGACGATTGATTACTATTACGGCCGGAAAATGGATGTGTGGAAGAGGGCGCTGCTTTTCCTTCTGTCATTCTGCGGTCTCTCTCTTTTCCTTGCCCTCATCGACCACGTTCTCGGCAATCCTTTTTCAAAGAACCTGCTGGTCGGCGCGGCTTATCCTTTTCTGGTGGCGTCCTTCGGTCTTCTTGGCTTCGCGGGCTTCGCCCTGTTCTCGCTGCTCCTGCAGGCCATCGACATTGTCGGAAAATACCTTTTGGGGATAAGGGGTTGTCCCGGCATCGCTCCCCTTATTCCCGGCGTGGAAATTCCCAGGGTGCCTGTAACGCCGCCGCTGCACGCGTGGCTCTCGCTGCTCATCATCCTACTTGTGCACGAGGGTATGCATGGCATCCTCGGGAGGAGGCACGGCTTCGAGATAAAGTCAACAGGCATAATCCTACTCGGCTTCCTGCCGATTGGCGCGTTTGTGGAGCCTGATGAGGCCAAGTTGAAGCGCGCGAATGAGGAGAAGGTGCTGTCCTTCCTCGCTGCGGGGCCGATGGCTAACCTTACCCTGATGCTCCTTGCCGGCCTCCTGCTCTTTGCAGGCGTTGGGGCGAGCAACGCGCTCACCGAAACCCTGTACCCTGGCCTTCAGGCGCAGATTTTTAGCGGTGTGAAGGTGGTGAAAGTAACCGAGAGCACAAGCCTCTGTGGCATCACCTATCCTTCTCCTGCACACGGCATCTTCATGGAGGGGGACATTCTGGAAAATATAAATGGTCTGGCAGTTACATCGCCGCAGTCGCTCCTCATCGAACTCCAGAAGGACAGGGGCTCGGAAAAGACTTTCGAGCTCGATCGCAACGGAACTGCCGTGAACGCAACTCTCAGGCCTAACGCGATGGGCCAGTTCGGGTTTGTCTTGGCTCCCATCAGGAACGAGAACCTCGTGCTGCCGGAATCCTATGCCAATTATGTCTTCGCCACCTACTTCGCGCTTGACTTCCTCTACTGGCTCCTTCTACTGAACTTCCTAGTTGCTGTCATTAACTTCCTGCCGATGAACCCGTTCGACGGAGGGAGAATTGCAATGCTCATGCTCACCCCCTACTTCGGATTTTTGGGAAAACCAAAGGAGGAGACGCAGAGATTCGTCGCAAAGCTTTTCGTGATGATAATAGTCACCCTCCTCGTGGTGAATGCGCTGCCGCTGTTCTTTTAGGGCTTGTCAGAACCTCCATGTAAAGTAAAGCGTTTAACTCCCCACTGCCATTCGTATTTTTCGGGTTTGAAAATATTCCTGTTTTGGCTTTCATAGTGAATTTAGGGCTGAAACTGCCAAACGTCCCGTAAAGACAAGAGGACCACATGGGAAGTTAAGGAGTTGACTTTACATCAGACGTACCCTATCTCGTACCTCGAGGTGGCTTTCCTCCCGGCTGATGCCGTAGCAGCCTGCTTTGGCCCCGAGCCCTTGATGTATGGACTGTGCACTCCGGTGAAGATGGTTATCACCTCGATTTTGTTGTCGAAGGTCGGGTCGACCCTTGCCCCCCATATAACGGTTGCGCGCGGGTCTATCTGCTCGGTCAGCATTTCGCCGATTGTGTTGGCTTCGCCGAGCGTCAGCTCCGGCCCGCCCGTGATGTGTATGAGCGCGCCGGTAGCGCCGGCGATGTCAACATCGAGCAGTGCATTCTTGAGGCAGTCCTCCACAACTTCCTCGGCCTTGTTCACGGACTTGCTCTCCCCGACAGCAATCACGGAGAGCCCTTTGTTGCTCATGATTGAGCGCACGTCAGCGTAGTCGAGGTTGATGAGCGAAGGCTGCGTGATTGTTTCTGTGATGCCGCGCACTGTCCTTGCGGTCACTTCATCCGCCACCTTGAACGCGTCCTGTATCGGGAGGTTTGGCACCAACTCGACCAGCCTGTTGTTGTCAATCACTACAACTGTGTCCGTGACCTCCTTGAGCGCCTCTATACCCTCTTCTGCCTTGATGAGCCTTGCCTTCTCAAGCGCGAAAGGGTAAGTGACGATTGCAATCACTATTGCGCCCTGCTCCTTCGCAATCTTCGAGATGATAGGTGCTGCTCCTGTGCCAGTGCCTCCTCCCATTCCTGTAGAGACAAAGAGCATGTCCACTCCAGCGAGCACTTCCTCGAGTGCGGCCCTGCTTACCTCTGCGGCCTTCGCGCCTACTTCAGGATACCCTCCTGCCCCAAGCCCCCGCGTGACAGTCTTCCCAATGAGAATTTTCGTTATCTCGTCGTTTATTATGGCGAGGTGCTGCTTGTCGGTGTTCACCGCGACGAGCTGCGCTCCCGCAACCCCGAGGTTCGCGAGCCTATTAACGGCATTGCAGCCCGCCCCCCCTACTCCAACAACCATTATTTTCGGCGTCCCGAATTCCTCTATTCTTTCTTCCTTTGCCTGGCTTTCGGTTGCCATGGCGTTCTCAACAATCGACTTCATGGAAATTCACCCCTTCAAGACGAAACAAAGAGTTTCCTCTCAAAAAAAATTGCATTACTATTCTATGTGGAACTCCTATATATACGTTTTGTTCGGAACATGGCGGAATTATAACGCCCCAATCCTTTCAAAGCGTCCTAAATGGCCTTTTTGCCTTATGTATAACCGTTAATATTTTAAAGTTTAAGGAATTTTTGTTAATTTTTATTT
>SBBR01000068.1 GCA_005239615.1 archaeon | reverse complement strand
GTGCAACACAGCACCTTGTCGCAAATTACAAATCCTTTTTAACCGAATTGTAGCAAATTATGCTTGGTGCGTGCATGAAGTTCTTCCTAGACTCGGCAATTCTCTCAGAAATAGAGCAGGCCTACACCGCAGGAATATGCGACGGCATCACGATGAACCCGTCGCTAGTTAAGAAGGCCGTCGACGGCCTGAAGGCAAAAGGCGAGAAAATCGATTTGGAGCGCTACATCAGGAGGGCGCTGAAGGTCGCGAAAGGCACTCCAGTGAGCCTTGAGGTCACTGACACTGAAAGTGCGGAAGCCATGGTTGTTCAAGGCAAAAAGCTGTTCAAGAAATTCAACCCTGTTGCGGGGAACGTTTACATCAAAATTCCGGTAAATCCATCATATGACGCTGCACCGGGAAAGGACTTCGAGGGCATAATAGCCATAAGGGCGCTGCGCAAGGCAAAAATACCAGTAAACTGCACACTCGTTTTCACGCCTGAGCAGGCCCTCGCGGCCGCGAAAGCGGGAGCGAATTTCGTCAGCCCGTTCGCGGGAAGGATTGACGATATGCTCAGGAAGGAGCATTTCGTGCCGTTCAGCAAGGAGGACTACTATCCTGCAAAAGGCCTTTCGAAGGAAGGCAAAGTGCTTGAGGACAACGGCGTGGTTTCAGGCATCGACCTTGTCGGCCAGATTGTGAAGGTGTTCAGGCAGTATGGTATAAAGACGGAAGTGCTCGCGGCTTCCCTCAGGAATGCAAGGCAGGTGCGCGAGGCTGCACTTGTTGGCGCAGACATAGCCACGATGCCATTTTCCGTTTTCATGGAGCTGATGAGGCACAGGCTCACTGCTGAAGGCATGAAGAAGTTCGCCGAGGACACACCAGAAGAGTTCAGGAAGCTGGTGTGATGCCGAATGTCGGGAAGGCTTCAACGGAAAACCACGGGTGTCAGAAATGGCTTTGATGAATCAGGTTATTACAAGCGCCTTGCCGCAAATGAGGGTTTGAGGCGTGAAACCTTGAACAGCCTCAGCAACCAGCTTTTCCGCCTTACGGCCGAAAGGGAAATCCTGCGGCGTTCCCTGCAAATGGGCGGTGGCCGGGTTGCAGAAGACAAGCTGAAGTTTGTATTGCACAAAATCAGCGTTGCCCTGGCAGAGATTGAACGGATTAGGGCTGGCAAGGGGAAAATCCCGGAACTGAAGGCGGTTGACTGAAGATGCGAATAGGCTTCATCGGCTTGGGGAAAATGGGCTCGCGCATGGTCGAGCGGCTGCTCGAGAATGGCTTCGAGGTAGTACTCTACGCGCGCAACCCAGATGCGATGAAGCCATTCACGGAGAAAGGCGCGGTCGCAACCAATTCATATAAGGAATTTGCCGGACAGCTGGATGTACAAAAGCCCGGGCAGGAACATGCAGGCAGGAAAATAATTTTCCTCATGGTAACGCACGGGAAGCCGGTGGATGAAGTAATCGAAGGGCTCAGGCCGTTTTTGGTTGCCGGGGACATAATAATCGACGGCGGGAATTCTTTCTACAAGGACTCTATAAAAAGGGCAAAGGCCCTGGCTGTGGATGGCATTCATTTTCTGGACGCTGGCACTTCCGGCGGGCTTGAGGGCGCAGCAAATGGTGCTTCAATCATGGTCGGCGGAAACCGTGACGCTTTCAAAAAAGTCGAGCCTGTGTTCAGGGCACTTGCAGTCCCAAATGGCTATGCTTGGCTTGGTGAATCAGGCGCGGGCCACTTCGTGAAAATGGTACACAATGGCATAGAGTACTGCTTCCTGCAGGCACTTGGAGAGGGCTATCAGCTACTCAAAAAAGGCAGCTACAACCTTGACCTGCGCGAGGTCACGAAGGTCTATCGTAACGGCTCGGTCATAAGGGGCTGGCTCGTGGATTTGCTCGGCCGCGCGCTCCAGAAAGACCCGCAACTGGAAGGCTATTCCGGCATGATAGGAGGAGGGAGCACGGGCGAATGGACTCTGGAAACCGCCAAGGCGCACAAGGTCAAGATGCAGAGCCTTGAGGTTGCCATGAAGTCGAGGGTGGCATCCCAAAAAAAGTCGGATTTCTCTGGTAGGGTTATTGCGGCATTGCGTTATGAGTTCGGCGGGCATGAAGACCCGAAGAAGTGACTGGTTTTTATGCTTCAAGTAAATCATTGTAGGGATTACACCGCCATGAGCCAAAAAGCTGCCGAACTGGTTGCCTCTGAAATAAGCTCCGCGAAAAGCCAGTTCTCGCTCGCCCTTCCAGGGGGGAACTCGGTTGCCGGCCTCCTGAAGGAACTATCAACCCGAAAATTGCCATGGCAAGCGGTGAATGTGTTCATGGCTGATGAGCGACTTGTGCCAATCAACGATGCGCAAAGCAATTATCTGCAGGCAAACGACCTTTTGTTTTCGAAGGTGCAGGGCATACACGCTTTTCCATTTGAAATGGAAAAAGGGATTGTCGAGTATAACAGGAAATTCATGGCCGTTACAAGAGGTGTTCTTGGCTTGGTCGTGCTCGGTGTGGGAGAGGATGGGCATATAGCATCGCTCTTTCCGAACCACTCCGTGCTCGGGGAAGAAAGTGGTGGCTATGTCGAGGTGCACAATGCGACCAAGCCGCCGGCCTTCCGCATATCGCTCACACCAACTGCAATCCGGTGCGCCGAAGCCATTGTCCTCCTTTTTGCATCCGACACAAAAAAGCGGGCGTTTGAGAAGTTCATTGACAAAAGCATTGTGGAGAGTGAGTGCCCGGCGAAAATAGCCTTAAAAGCGAAACGAGTTTACGTCTTTACCGTATTCGGTGGGAAAAATGCAGAATAACTTCTCCATCGTAATCCTCGGCGCCACGGGCGACCTCGCGCAGAAGAAGCTCTTT
>SBBR01000044.1 GCA_005239615.1 archaeon | reverse complement strand
GAGCACCACACCCGCCACAAGTAGAAGTATTGTGAGCCTGTTCGCTTCCCTGTCCCGCCTTCCCCAGAGGATGCCGCGCAGCAGGAGGTCGCTGAGCAGGGCGGTCACCCCGACTAGTACTGTTGCGATTAGCATGACGCGTATGTCAAGATTCTTAATATGGCTCATCTCATGGGCAATCACGCCTTCCAGCTCCTGCCTGTCGAGCCTCTGCAGCAGGCCTGTGGTGACAACGATGGACGAGTGCTGTGGGTCTCTTCCCGTGGCAAAGGCGTTGAGCGCGGTGTCATCGATTACATAAGCCCTCGGCTTCGGAACCCCTGCCGCGACCGAAAGGCCGTCAATGACATTGAATAAGTATGGGTATTCTTCCTTTTTCACTTCGCGCGCGCCGGAGATTGCGAGCACTATGGAGTCGCCGGCGAAGTAGCTTATAAGCGTGTAGAAAAGCAGGAATATGAATCCGAGGAATATCCCTAGGGGGCCGTAGCCTATGAAAACCTCTCCGAGAAGCCATGAGAGTGCGATGATGAACAACGAGAAGGCTATTATGAGCAGCCACGTGTTGCGCTTGTTTTCTGCGATTTGTTCCCACATAGTCCCACCTCCAGACATTTTTCATGAACTCGTCGCGTGCCATCTTGAGTTCCTGTTTTATTATTTTGTTTAGAAGGCCGGGCGGGATTGGCTTGTTCGAGTGAACCGCAATTGTGAGAATCCGGCCTCATTGTGCAGAAAAGTTTTATGAGAGCCCTTTTGTTTCACTTCCCCGAATCCGAGCCTCTGCACAACTTTTATCAGGTCCCCTGGGTAGAGAACTGGCAGCATCATACCGTTACCTTTACCATCCCAAAAACATCGCCTGTTTCAGAAGCGAGTTTTTTTTCCTGCATTACTTCTACGTGCAGTTCAATAGCTTCTTTTATGTTGCCCATCAGATCCTCAAGGCTGTCTGCGTGTGAATAGCAGCCTCTCAGTGCCGGCACAGAGGCGTAAAATTGCTTTGTTTTGGCATCCCGCTCAATTACAACTTCAAAAACTTTTCCCATTCAATCACCTAGCCAATATTTTGGGTGATTCCAAATAAAACCCTATGGGGCGGGGACAGTCAGAACTGCACTTTGACGTTCTGTTTCTCCGCTTCTGGAACCCCGAAGTATTCCTTCTTGGTGAACCCGAACATCCCTGCTATTATGCTGTCCGGAAGCACCTGTATGCGGTTATTGTACTGCAGCACGGAATCGTTGTAGAACTGTCTCGTGAATGCTATCTTGGACTCGATGCCGGAGAGCTCCTCCTGCAGCACGAGGAAGTTCTGGTTGGCCTTCAGTTCTGGATACGCCTCGCTCACCGCGAACAGGGACTTGAGGGCTCCCGAGAGTATGTTCTCGGCCTCGGCGGTCTTCGCAAAGCCCTGTGCCTTCGTGACTGCAGCCCTCGCCTCCGTGACCATCTTGAAGGTCTCCTTCTCGTGCTTCATGTAGCCCTTCACTGTCTCCATGAGATTAGGCACCAAATCAAAGCGCCTCTTGAGTTGCACGTCAATCTGGCTCCATGCGTTCTCGATCTGATTCCTCAGCGTGACCAGCCCATTATAAGCGACAACAAACCATATCCCGCCTATTACCACTACTCCGCCGACAATCCACCCAATCACTGCCATCAACCTCCCCCGAAATGCCGGGGCTTTCCCTATGCTTATTATTATGGGTTTTGTGGTTAAGAATGTTTGCATCGCCACGCCAGTTTTCCTGTTTGTGGCCGACAATCTCGTTCATAACCTCTAATGCCGTTGTGTTGTGGGTATCACTTTATCCTTATGTTCGCGATGGAGAAGTTGAAGTTGATGAATGTGATTATGCCTGTGAGCAGGTCAAAGCTGCTTTCAGTCGCCTCCCTGAGGCCGAGGCCGTCGCCAATTATTAGTATCGCGTAGAACGCCGCGACCACAGTCAGGGGTAAAGGATATTTTTTAGGATAAAGCCCATCGTCCCACTTCAAATGGCGAAGAAGTTGTAGTAGAAGAGGACTGTGTAGGTGATAAGGGAGTAGGCCAATGGTATGTGCTTCCCCAAGCCGCCCTTTTCGAGGTAGGTCAGCACTGAAATCCTTAGGAAGTAAAGGAGCATAAGCGCTGGCGCCACGAAGTACACGAGCCCGTGGGCCATCAAAAGGTCGGAGTAGCTCAGCAGGATGAGCAGGCGTGGCCTTTATGCAGAGCAGCCTTTAGTGAAGGTGTGCTTCCTCCCACAAAATTTCAACTTTCCCACTTCGACCTGGGTGTATGGGGATTATGCTGTAATTTTCATTGTCGTCGAAGAGATTACATTGATAAGGATTCACAGCCACTCGGTCGCAAAGGTGTATCTTAACTTCTTCAACGAACTCTGGAACATTTCGAAAAAATAGTTCAGTTTTCGAGGAACTCTTCCCTACCTTTGAGGTAGGCGGTGAGGGACTGCTGGAATTCCATGTTTTTCCTGTAAAGGCCAACGATGTCCTTCTCCTCCATTATCCGCGTCTTCTGCCTCAGCGCCTTGCGCATACCCTCGCGCTCAATGCGCGAAAGCTTCTTCAGCTCGCTTTTGAGCAGCGCCTCGAGATTTGTGTGTTCCCTCTCGACCTCCACGACCCACCTTCCGTCCTCGACCCTAGGCCCCGAGAGCGGTTTCGGGTGTGCCCTGAGGAATGCCTCCGAGTGCTCTGCATAGAACACTTCCGGCCCGCGGATTACCTTCATTTTCTGGATTTCAACCGATTCCACCTCCAGAATCGCCAGGAGATGCTTACCACACTCTAGCCATTCTCCAGTCCTTTTCACGATGAACCCGTTCTGCTGTGCAATAGTTGCAAGCTTCTTGGTGAAGCGCCTGAACTGGCCCCACATCACATCCTCCACGATGCCCTTCGGGTAGCCAAGCATCACCGCCACCAACTCCGTTTCATGCAGGAACTTCCTGAGCTTGGTGCCGGGCCATGGCTTGTGGGGATTTGAGAAGAAAAAACTCGCGGATGGTTTCGCAATGAATGCCCTGCACGCGGCTATGAAGCGTGCATACTGGTTGAGAGAAAGCGCCGCGGCTACATTCCTCTCCCTGTCAACAGGATCGACGATGATGAGGTGGGAGCCAAACTTTTTGCGTGCTTCCTCTGCGCTGTAGTAACCCTCGATGTCGATGGCCTCTCCGCGGACCCATTTCGAGGCGGCCTGTATGCACGCCATGAATGTGCCGTATTTGAGTATGAGTAATTCAGCCACATAACCCGGAAAACTGTTAGCGCTAAGGTCAGCGCCGTAGCACTTCACCCCTTTCATGAATTGCTTGAGCAGCCTGACCTCAGCCTCCTGACCTGCCTGCATGTGTTGCTTCATGTACTCGTTGTGGAACACCGACCTGTCGACTGCACTTTTCAGGTTTTCCGCGCTGGTTACCCTGTACGCGGGAATCACTTCCACTTTAAAGCCCTCAATGGTGCCGCGCACGTATGGGTGCTCCGAGTAAGCCTTCTCCCACTTGTGCCCCCTGAAGACCTTCATGCCTATTGCAAGTCCTTCCTTCTCGAACTCCTCGCGGGGCATTCTCTCAGGGTAAAAGACAAAAATGTCGAGGTCATGGTCACCTGCGAGGTGAGTGTTGCGAGAGTTGCTCCCAACCATCTCCGCAGCGACGTGCTTGCCGGGAAGCCCCATTATTCCATCAATTATTTTTTCAGCGAATGAATGCTGCCTCGCTGTTTCAGATGTTGTCGGCGTGACCTTCACTAGAATCTTCCTAAGGATTTTTTCCATGTGCATCTGCCTACTTTTATATACTAAATATTCCATAATAAATAGCTATTTATGTATCCAGTGGAGATAAAGCAGGAAAAGGGTGCGCAGGTCACAGCCCACGGCCAGGTCAGTATCTACAGCGGCTTCCCTTTCCACTATTACGAGGTCTCCGAGCAAAAGTTCTCCGATGGCGAGCGCCAGGTTGGCGAGTCGCTGATGAAGGTGATTGTGGGCAAGTGGAGCGTCGAAGAGCTTATCGGCCAGAACCCTGAGCTTTTCACGCGGAAGTTCGTGGAGCAGTTCAGGGAGAATATAATTACCCCAATCACCTACAAGGAGTCGCTTGACCACGTCCCCTCCAACGAGGACTTCGCGCAGCTCAAGGGCTCGCTTACCAAGATATTTCAGTCCTTTTTCCCGCAGGTGAAGAACGTGCCTGCGCTCTCTGATTACGTGGTGGGCAATTCAGTGGGTTATGGCAAGCTCTCGCCGCTAATTGAGGATGTCGACCTCGAGGAGATAATGGTGAACGGCTACGAGCAGAAGGTCTTTGCCTTCCACAGGAAGTACGGTCTTTGCAAGACCAACCTCGACTTTTCCGCTAGGAAGGACCTTGACAACTTGCTCCAGAAGATTGCGCGCACAGTTGGCAAGCAGTTCGATGCCGACCATCCGCTGCTCGACGCGAGGCTTCCTGACGGTAACAGGGCCAACGCAACCTTCGCCTCAGTGACGCCCCTTGGCTCCACCCTTACAATCAGGAAGTTTTCCTCTGTGCCGATGAGCATTGTCGACCTCATAATGCACAACACTATTTCCGGCGAGGTCGCCGCCTTCCTGTGGGTGATGGTGGAGGGAATGAGCATTGAGTCCATGAACCTCATTGTGACCGGCGGCTCCGGCAGCGGCAAGACCACCACAATGAATGCCCTCACGGCATTCATCCGCTACACCGAGAGGATAATCTCCATCGAGGATACGCTCGAGCTCCAGCTTGGGAACAGGGAAAACTGGGTGCAGATGGAGTCGAGGCCGAAGATGAGGGGACAGGAGGAAGTCACGATGGACGACCTCCTCAAGAACGCGATGAGGATGAGGCCGGACAGGATAATTATGGGCGAAGTAAGGGGTAAGGAGGCGGAAACCCTGTTCATCGCCATGGACACGGGGCATTCGGGCTGCATCGGTACCCTGCACAGCAACTCCGCCAAGGAGATGTTGCTCCGCCTGAAGTCAGAGCCCATGAATGTGGCGGAATCGCTCCTGCCACTGCTGGACCTGGTGATTGTGCAGGAAAGGATATACGTGAAGGGCAAGGGCATACAGCGTCGTGTTTCATCCGTCACAGAGGTCAGCTCCATGGAGAGGCAGGCCCTGCTCAGCAACGTCTATGAGTGGGACAGGAGGGCAGATGTCCTGAAGCGCACCGACGTGCCCTCGAGCGTAGTGGAATCGCTCGCCAACAAGATACTCAAGACAAAGAAGGAGGTCGAGCAGGAGATAAAGATAAGGAAGAGCATACTTGACTGGATGCTGCGCAACAACATCCACTCCTACTCAGAAGTGGAGAAGATTATACAGCAGTACTACTATTCGCCTGAAGGCCTTCTTCAGAAGATTATTTCCGAAACGGTTTCATAGGCAGGGCCGTGTGGCGTGAGCACTGAGCTCATTAATGAACAGCCCTTCACGCTGAACTTCCCGCTGAAACCCACCTTGCCGAGCTTTTCAGCGAGGTGCCGCGCTTCTTCCTTTTCCGCACCCCTGCCTCGGCATAAAGTGAGGTGTGGCGAGAACGGCCTGTCCATTGGTATGCCAAGCGTCCTCGAAACCTTTTCCGCGAGCTCTGTAAGCTCCTTCCATCCATCTCTGACTCCGAGCCACACGACCCTTCCACCAAATTCGCCAACGCCTGAAAGCTCCGCCTCGAACTGCCTGAACTTGATATCGACAAACCTATCCTTTATTTCGCTAGCCTTCGTGTCATCCGCCCAGCCTATGAAAAGGAGCGTGAAGTGAAGGTTCGGCCTTGGCACGACCTTGAAGCTGCCTTCCGGGATATGCCGCAGCAATTTCTCCCTTATCTCATCCCTTATCCATTCTGGGATTTCCACGGCAACAAACATCCTCACAGCCGGCACAGCACCCACCTATCGGCCCATCTCATAAACTCATTCAAGCACTTTCCTGAACTCCTGTTCGAGCTTCGCGAGGCGCCTGTAGTTCCTCTCAAGCAGCGCATTAGCCCTCGCAGCGAGGTACTTGATATATTCTTTCTGCACAAGGATTTTTCTCCCGACCTTAACCGGAGCACCCAGCCGTTCCGTGCCCTGCAGCTCCACAATGAATTTTCCCTCCTTTGCGACAATGATACCGCCGCGCTTCACCCCTGCATTCTTCATCGCGGCAAGTATGGCGTTGGCGCCCCAAATGTTCAGGCAGCCTATGTGGAGTATGAAAGGGTCAACCTTGAGCCAGACCTCGCCTGAAGTTCCCTCTGCCAGGCCATCAATGAGCTCATCCTCATCCACGGTGCGGTGCCACTTCCTGTGGAAGAACGTCTCGGTCTTCCTCTCGCCCCTCTTCTCCAGCATGATTATCCTGCCGCTGCAGCAGCTGGAAGTGTAAAATCCTCTTGTCCCGGCGATGAAACTGCAGAGTCCCTGCATCTGCTCATCAACCTTTCCTTGTTTCAGCGCGGTTTCTAACGTCTTCCTGTGCCTTTCCTTCACCATTGCAAAGCGGGCCAGGGGCTGTTTTGAAGTCATGTTGGGCACTTTTAAAGCCTCCGGATGGAACCTTTTTTTTAACCTTGCTTCCCTTCCTTATTAGGTGAATATGTGAAGAGGGGCATCATTTTTGCATTCCTGCTGCTTTTATCGGCTTCCGCGCTCGCCGACGTGACGATGGTGTACCCGGCGAAGGAAACAGTGAAGGTCGGCAGCAGCGTTCAGATGGGCGACGTTTCGAGAGGGGAGACCTTCGACCTCGCCTTCTCGGACAATTCAGGGCATGGCTTCCCATGGGCCGCGTTGTCAATCGGAAAACCTTCCTTGCCTCCCGGCTGGGAATTGGTTTCTGTTGCGGTCAACGACACTTCCCTCGTTGCCAAAATAAGGGTTCCACAGTCCGCAAGGCCCGGCTCTTATGTGCTAAGCGCAACGCTCTCCAACCCGGAGGCAGGCTCAAGTGAATCCGTCGGAGCGCTCGTGACCGTAAAGGAGGGCACCCTAGACGTCTCTTTCGTGCGCGCCACCTCGAACATTGCAAGCGTCGGCGACAAGGTTGAGTACAAGGCCGTGGTTTCAAACAACTCCATTGCGCCCGAAACAGTCAGGCTGTCCTCAAACCTCCCCTCGAACTGGTTCAAGGAAAAAACCGTCGAGCTCAAGCCCAACACGAGCCAGGAGGTGAACCTAGTGGTGTCCCCTCTCGCCTCAGGCAACCATAATTTCAGCTTCTCCGCTTATTCAGTGCAGAAAGGGACTGTGGTGAAGAGTTTCTCATCGGAGCTGAAGGTGAGGCCCACGCTGAAAGGGAAGCTCGCCTCGATGTTCTCTGGCTTCCCGTTCTTCACGTTCACGCTGCTGCCGTTCCAGTTGCTTGATTCATACCTTTCGCTCCTGTTCTATTGAACCTGTTGTCAGCCGCGGTCGTATTTTTTTTTGCAAATTAAAGCGCCGTGGCCATGTACGCCCCTTCGCGGCTGTAGCCGAGCTTCTTCCTGTAGTACTCCATCGCCCCCACGCCGCTTATCACTAGCAGCTTTCGGGCTCCGAACTCCTCGACTGCGACTTCTTCCGCCCTTTCCATCAGCTTTATTCCGAGGCCCCTGTGCTGCTGGCTTCCCTCGTTGTGACCTCCAATTCCGACCTGCCTGCCAAAGACATGGAGTTCGCGCACGGAGCATGTGTTATCGGTGAACTCAGGCCTGAGGGGTGCCGCTGGTTTTCTAAGCCTGCAGAACCCGAGTATGAGATTGTTTTTCGTGTCCTCGAATGAAATGAAAACCTCTTCGCCGACGCTTGCCTCGTACTTCCTCTGCACCATTTTCACGGCATCATAATCGACCACTATACCTCTTCCAAAATTAATTCCGGATTCGCGACATCGAATGCACCTGCACGCAATGCCCTTCATTTTGCATTGCTCTTCTACCATCTGCCTCAGGTTGTTCTTGTCGAGACCAGCAAGGGAGAACTTTGTAGGGATGTCTCGCTGTATGCGGTGCACCCTAGTCCACTCAGGGAAAAACCTCTTTGCCTCTGCAATTATGTCCGCGGCCTCTTCAGTGGAAAGGGGAGTGAACTTTCCAGTTTCCCACTGCCTCGCGAGCGCGGTGCCCGGCATCACCATGCATGGATAAATCTTCAGCCCATCGGGCATGAAATCCGGGTTCGAGAAAAGCTCCCGGAACATCGCAATGTCCTTCTCGCGGCTGCTGAGGGGCTGCCCCAGCATGATATGATATGTGACCTTCAGGCCGGAGTCCTTCAGCAGCCTCGTCGCCTCAATTGTGTCCTCAACAGTGTGCCCCCGGTTCGTTGCCTTCAGCACTTCATTGTAAATGCTCTGCGCCCCAAGCTCCACCCTCGTGGCGCCGAGGCGGAGCATTTCATTTATGTGAGGCTCCTTGCTCCAGTCGGGCTTTGTCTCAATGCACATGGCCACAATCCTCACTTTTGCCGTTTCGTTCCGCGCATGCTCTCCCTCCACACCCATCCTTCCTCCAGCGTTACCGGGTCCTTGGGCGTCTGGGAGTCGGCTTTTTGGGTTTTGCGTGTAATGATGCTTTCCTGAAAAAAACGCGTTGAATTTTTTCTGGTCGAATTCTCCGCCCTCGAAAAACATCTCAGAGAAATCATTCGCTGCACGGAAAGCGCCGCTTACAAACTCTTCCTGGTAATCCTTTGGCGTTGCGGGGAATGTGCCACCCATTATTATGAGTTCGAGCTTTTCCGGGTTGTGGCCTGTCGTGTAGTACTGCTGCAGCCTGTTCACCACCTGCAAATAGGCATCATAATTGTTATTCATTCCCCTCATTGTGGCCGGTTCGTGGCCCGTGTAGGACTGCGGCACGTCGCCGAAAGGGCTGCCTATCCCTCCGGGGCAGTAGGTGCATGTTCCGTGCGGACACCTGAAGGGCCTGGTCATTATCGCCACCGGCGCCACTCCGGATAATGTGCGGAGCGGCTTTATTGAGAGCATCTGGGCGGCCGCTGTCGAAACGCTTTTTGATTGCGAGAGTATGTCAGGGTTGGATGGAAGCCTGCTCATTCCGAGTTCCTTGCCAATGATGAGCTTCAGCTTGTTGAGCTCCTGCCGGCTCCCAACTTTTCCGGATTCAATCCTGCTCAATATGCGTGAGGCGAATTCTTTTTCATTTTTTGATTTTGTTTGTGCGGAAATCACAAAACCACCCTGTCTGAGTTTTCCTTCAGCCATTGCTTTTTATTCCTGTAATCTGGCATTGCCTTTTCAACAGCCTTCCTGCGATCGCCGCCTGATTGAACAAAGGCCCAAGGCGCCCATATTCGCCTTGCTTTCCGGCCTTCCCCCCTTGACGCTCTGCATTATCAAGCCCAGGATTACGAAATTCCTGCAAGAAGGCTTTTATTCCGGCCGCACCGGCAGTGAGGTCTCTGTAAAGTAAAGCGTTTAACTCCCTACTGCCATTCGTATTTTTCGGGTTTGCAAATATTCATGTTTTGGCTTTCCTAGTGGCTTTAGGGCTGAAACTG
>SBBR01000023.1 GCA_005239615.1 archaeon | reverse complement strand
GCTATGCGCCATAACTGGATTTATAGCAGTCCAAGAAAATAATTCGGTGAATTTTTCATGGCCTGCTAACTATCAGGCCACGTATGAATACCGAAAGACTCCCGTGGCCAGATATAATGGCTAGTAGCCGATGCCGGGCATAAGGACTCTTCAAAGGGAGTGAATATAAGTTTATTTCCACGACTTTTCAGGTCCAGCCGCGGGCTATTTCTATTAAAAAGCCCTGCTGGCGGTGAAGGTGCAGGGCTAGTGGCCATGACTGTGGAAGCGACGAAAAGTGCTTCCTGTAAGCGCTCAGAGTGTGCGAGAAGGCAAAACTGGAGATGGAGGGAAGCTAAGGCCAAAAAATGACAGCGGAAATATCTGGTTTCGACGGCTTGGCATGCGTGTTCAAAATGCAGGCTGAAGCGCGGGTGGCAGGAAGGCAATACCCTGCAGCGAACCTGAATACGCATTCACCCGGATTTCCACCCAGGCCTCATGAAAATTTGCTCAGGCAGCCTCTTGAGTTCATCATGGCTGCAGTACAATCAGGGAGGAGGCGCTGACGCAGGCAGGTGGGGGGAAGAAAATACGCCATGGCAGGAACAGCCTTTGCCGCCAGAAAATCCGCCGACAGTTGGAACTGTAATAACCACGAAGGAAGAGGCCACCAGGAGCTGGCCGAGATAAGCGACCGAAATCAGTGCTAGTGAGAGAACTCGAGAGTATAGATTCTAGGACATGAATTCGCGCAGATAATCGCGGGTTTTGCAAGCAGAACACAGTGGCTGATGCAAGTGGAGTCCTGCATTGGGCCAGTGTACTGTTCGCTTCAAACCCAATGCACTTGACTATCTACCATTATTCCTGATGGTTGTCTGTGCCCCGCCCTTAGCCAGCCATTCGCCGAGCTTCCTTGTTGCCTGGCTGCGGTGGGAAATTATGTTCTTTTCCTCGAGAGGAATGTCCACGAGAGCGGTTGCGTGGCCTTCGGGAACGAAAATTTTTTCGTAGGGCAGGCGGTCCTTTTCAGGCGAAACCGTGCTGCTGAGCAGCGTGCCTTTCAGCTCGCCGGAAAAGGTTTTCATTTCCTTGCCATCGTAATAGCAGACCGCGGTCCTGAAGCTCGCACTTTTGTCCTTGGCGGCGCTGATGAGGGCGAGCAGGCCGGTAAAACCAATGCCAAGGTAAACCCTCTTTGCCATCAGGCCAGGAAAATCTTTGTACGCGTGGAAAAAAACTCCTGTGTCCTCTGTGATGAGCGGCTGCTTCAGCACGGAGAATGCCTCGGTAGCTTTGTGCTCAGCAACTTTCTCTATAGTGCCGAGGTCTGGCTCTGGAATGTCAAGGGTCTTCTGTTCCAGTGCGATGCCGAACCCTGAAAGTATGCGGGACATTTCCTCGAACTTGTGCATGTTTGCGGTCACGAGAATGAGTTTCTCCACGGCACCACCCGACAACCAAAATTCGCCCATAAATCAGGTCAAATGCCTGAAATGCCCATTTGGTCTCCAATAATCCAGAAGCCTCTTGCACACCATACGCGGCTTGGCTACCTCACCTGCGCGGCCTTGGGAGGCTTGTCGACGTACTCTATGAACGAAAGGTTTATTGTGAGCCCCTGTGCCGCTTTTCCCTTCACGAGGGTGCCCTGAATCGGCGGCTTGTCCTCGGTTGCGAGCTTGAAGGTGCCGAAAAGCTCTCCATAGCTGAGCTTGTAGTTGCCGCTCGCGACCATAATCCTGTTGCCATTCAGGACAGTTGACCTGAATTGGCTGCGCTCGAAGTAGTTTATGGTGGTTTCCTGCACCGCCCCTTCAGCGCCCTCTATCCTAACCTCATTCAGGCCGTGCTCCTGCATCGAGGCCTTTATGGAGTCTATTATGCTGTCCCCCTCGTCAAGTATAAGTGTTAGGCTTCTCCTCAGTCCCTTCTTGCTAAAGAGCGCTGCGTCGATGTGCGGCATCATGAACTTGACTTCAGCATGGGTTAAAAGCCTTTCTCGCACCTTAGAAAACCAGTTTCCTGAAAATCACATGGTAACACTTATATTCCTAAAGGGCATTGGGTTTTCATGGAAAACGATTTCTTCGGCCTGCTGGGCATGACGCTAATCATCATCGCATGGCTGCCGGAAATCGTTGAAACCGTCAGGGCAAAGAACGCAGGAATGAGGCTAGAATTCCTACTGCTTTATTTCCTTGGCTCTGCCAGCCTAGCGTATTACGCGTGGCAGCTCAATTCCCTTCCATTCATGGTGCTGAACACCATTGCTGCTGTTGTACCACTGATAAACCTCTTTTACTACCACAAAAGACCGCGAAAAAATGAGACCGAAAAGCCAGTTATGGGATGAAGGCCGTTTAGGATTTAATGTCCATCTGCGATCCGAAGGCGACCCAGGTCCACCTAAAGAGTGGCCGGTTGATTGAGCGGCAACTGCACGCCGCGTCGTATTTAAATAATTTTCTTATTTTGTAGGTAAAGATGGTGAAGAAGCAGTACGACGTCATAATTGTCGGGGGCGGGCCAGGAGGCTCCTCAACAGCAATGTTCCTCGCGAGGAACGGCGTGAAGGACGTCCTCCTTGTCGACAAGGCCAGGTTCCCGCGGGACAAGATTTGTGGCGACGCATTCTCCGGAAAGAGCCTTGGCATTGCAAGGGAGCTCGGGATTGTGGGCGAGATAGAGAAGGTGCCGAACGAGGTCGTTTATGGGGTGACTTTCAGCAGCCCTAAGGGCACTATTGTCGACATTCCTTTCCCTGGGGCTGATAGGGAAAGAAAGACAAAACCGGGTTTCTGCATCAAGAGGTTCGATGGGGACAACGTGCTCTTCCAGAACGCGAAAAAGGCAGTGGACACGCTCGAGGAATTCACGGTGCAGGACCTTGTCATGGAAAACGGGTTTGTTGCAGGGGTGAAAGGCAGGACAAAGGCGGGCGAGGAGCTCGAGATAAGGGCGAAGGTTGTTGTTGGGGCAGACGGCACGAGCAGCGCCGTCGCCCAGAAAGTAGGCGTGGGAGTCTCGCCCCCTGAGCACCAGGTGATAGCCACGAGGGGTTACTACAGAGGTGTCAAGGGTATGAACGGCAACATAGAGTTACACTTCATCGATGAGGTCATGCCTGGTTACTTCTGGATTTTCCCGCTCGCAAACGGCTGGGCGAATGTCGGCCTTGGTATACTCACGAGCGAGAAACAGAAGAGGAAAATGGACATCAGGAAGCTGCAAGAAGATGTGATACGGAACAGCGCCCTCTTCAGGGAAAGGTTCAGGGACGCGAAGATAGACAACCAGGGCATCAAGGTGTGGACGCTCCCCCTCGGCTCATATCATCGGAAGAACCACGGGAACGGCTGGGTGTTGGTGGGAGATGCCGCTTCCCTTATTGACCCCTTTTCTGGCGAAGGCGTGGGTAACGCAATGACCTCTGGGAAAATAACTGCGAAGCACATCTCCCGTGCCCTCATGGAGAACGACACATCTGAGAAGAGCCTTTCACAGTACGACAAAGAGCTCTGGGAAACCATTGGGCCGGAGCTGAGGACGTCATATAACCTGCAGAGGCTCGGCAAGTTCAAGCCACTTCTCAACATCGTGATTGAGAAGGCAGCCACAAAGCCGAAGGTCAGGGAAGCGATTTCAGGGATGCTCGCCAACGAGCAGGCCAAGACGCAGTTCATCTCGCCCCTCGGCCTTGTGAAGCTAATGCTGAGCTGAGGCCTACCTCCGAGTAAATAGAGCTAATGGTTGAACCACCACAAATCTCCAAGAGAGGCGATTTAACTTGGCTGCCAAGACGTAAAGCCGACCGGGGGCCAAGTGGCAAAGTGTAGTTCGGGTATTTAGGCAACATTTCATTTATCTTCTGCCTAGCAGGAACATTTTCTTGGTGGTCGCGAAGAAGGCTATCACTATCCCTGTAAGGAGGGTGAAGAACACTGCTGAGAGGATTACATCACCGGTAGTGGTCACGACCACGGCAGCCTGCCCCAAGCCGAGCTCCTGAGGCTTGTTGATTATCACGAAGAAGCTTTTCCTGACAGTTTCCCATGCCTTTCCGGCTGCCTTATTTCTTGTCACGATACTTACCTGCTCAACCCCGCTCTTTTCCGGCGCCCTGAAGTGGAACGACACTTCTTTCTCCTCTCCGGGTTTCAGCGTTACCTCGATTTCCTTCTCCTCGACTACCCATCCCTGCGGGGCCTCGAGCGTGGCGATGAACGTTGCTTCCTCGCTTGAAGGATTGAAAATCACTGTGGTTATGACTCCATCTTGGCCGACGATTGCATTCGAAACCCTGACGTCCCTGAATACAGCACCGCCGCCGGAAACCTGCCTTTCAGACACCCTAAGGGTGAGCTCTGCACCATTCTTTGCCGTGTCAGAGGTGACCCTGATGAATATAGGGTAAGCTTTAACCCTTGCGTCTGCCGGCACCGCTATCTTCGCAACGAGAACCATCTCCCTGTTAACGTCCAGAGCCGAAGCCTCTTTCTGCAGGGTGAACCACTCCTTTGGGATTCCTTCCACGGAAACCGCAATCGCGCCCAGCTTGACCTCTCCGGTGTTCTTAACAGTGAACGTGAAAGACTCGAACTCTCCCTGCGCGACTGAGATTTCACGGGGCAGCCCGAAAATGTCCAGCCTTGGCTTGAGCGCCTTCGACGGTGTTGGACCTCCTCCACCACCGCCCCCGCCAGTATCGCCCGACGTTGTGGCGGTAGTGGTAGTTGTGCCGCCGCTTGGTGGTGCGGGGCATGAGCCACAGTCAGCCGAGCAGATGCTGCAGCTTTCGCTGGCCTGGCATACACCGTCCCCGCAGTATGGGTATTTCTCAAAAATCGTGCCGAGGTTAAGGTCAATGGACGACGATCCTGTGGTAGCGCTGAAGACGCCTGTCGGCTGGCCTTCGGAAACGAAAAAATTCAGGTCTATGGTACTGTTGGAAAAGATGCCACTGGCGTCACCCATGTAGGCATTCAGGTCTATGGTGCTGGAGGTAGCCACAAAAGCCCAGGCCGGAGCTGCAGTCCATAAGATGACAAGCATGGTGCAGGAAATGATACTGGGGCGCAACAATCATCCCCCCGCCACGCCAAAAGGCCACAATGTTATGGATTGGGGGGAATGGCGTTGGTTCGCCGTGGTTTCGGTAAACGCGGGTTTCATTTCACTTCCCCCGGCAGGCTTTCGCATGCAATGCCGAAACACTTCGCGGCGACACCATTCACAACCACGTCCTTTGCCTCGAGAGGCTCTTCAGGGGCCGACAGCCCCATGGTTACAATGAAGGATTCAATCGCAGCCTTCACACTGAAAACAAAGCCAAACGAAGGTGAAGAATTCGAGTCGATCGCGACGAAGTAATTTAGGTCAGGCACTATGTATAGGCCATTCAGGTCATGGGCTGAGCCTGACAGCACGGTATTCCCAGAGCTTCCCCCTGAAAGGCCGGCGAGCAGCGAGTCAAGGAATCCCTTTATCCTACCTAGGAAGCCTAGGTCAAAGGTCGAAAAGTAACCCCACGAGTCAGCACCGGCGGCCCTGAAGAAATTGAAGTCTGGGATTGTGAAAATCCCAGCCGCGGCCAGCCCGCTGTTCGCATCGGAATTCGCGTCTGCGTCAATGTTCAGGTCCTTTCCGGCATTTGCGTCGAAGGCATTCGCGTCGTGGGCGTTCAGGTCCAGGACGTTCACATCAAGGGCGTTTGTGTCGCGTGCCAAAGCATTGAGGTCAGACTGCGTAAGGCCGAGGTTCAGGTCATGCTGGGTGTTGAGGTCCGGCGGCGGAACCGCTGCCGAACCGTTGAGGTCAGTCGAGGCGTTCAGGTCCAACCCAAGGTTAGCGTCAGCGTTGAGGCCAGCCACTCCAAGGTTTAGGTCGGCTTGCGTGCCGCCACGCCCTGCAATTATTAGGTATTCCGTTTTTGGCGCCTCGGTGTTCCCTGCAGCGTCAATGGAATGATATTCCATGGCCCAGTTGCCGTCGCCCGTGACCGTGACTTTTCCTGCATAATCCGCGGGGCCGCCAAAAGAAATCTGCGCGCCTGCGTCCGTGTCAAGCCTGTACTTTATCACTGCGCAACCCGAGCCATTCTCGTCGCTGCAGGAAAGGATGAAGTCAGCATTGTTGGCGTCCAGTACAAGGGGAACAGAAATAACAGTGCTTGGAGGAGTCGAATCGACAATCATGCTGGCTGAAGTGGCGGCAAAAGAGCCAAGGCCGCCGCCGGAAGCATGCGCGAAGAGATAATAGCTTCCGTCGGCGGATGGAACCTGCCACTGGAAGGTGCACGTGATACCTGCGACAAGGTTGCCGTCCGCGCACGAAAAAGCCCCGCCCTGCGCAGTGGAAGCCGAAACAACCACGGGCAGTCCAGAGCCCTGCAAGGCTGATTCGCCGTAGTTAATGTCCAGAAGAATCTTGGAAAGGGGGCTGTCGGCACTGGAAAGGGACACCGTGACAGTGACAAAGCTGCCGCCCTTAACTGCAGGCGTGCCGGGAAGAAAGGCTATTCCAACCACGGGAGCGCTGGCTGCATTTTCCGGAACGCCTCCTGAGTTTGCATCGTCGCCAAACGCCATGCCTGCTACGAGGAGCAGGAAGAAAAGTAAAATGGCGTGAAGAGGGAAGCAGCCATGGGCCACTTCAGCCACCTCTTGTAGGCACCACCACGCAGCTGCTCCTGTCCAGCAGCATCACAGTTGCGACGATGCTTCCGTCCTGCTGCTGCACCACCTGTGCGCCCTGCTGCTGCAATTGCTGCGCCTGCTGCGCATTCACAGGAATCTGGTTCTGCGACTGCTGTGTGAGCCATAGGCCCCCTGCGGCAGTGCACCAGTCCACGAGGGCACTCTGCTGGGCTGTGAGGGTTGTGGTGAGTTCCACCTGCGCGTTCGCAATCTGCACGAGGAAGTTCTTGTCCTCGCTGCTCAACTTGGTGAAGACCTCGCCCTGGGGCGAAGCGTAATTTGCCGCCAAATACCCTGCTATAAGGCCGGCCACGAGCGCCACCGCAATAGGCACGACCACCCCTGCAGGGAAAACCTGCGGAGAAGAACCACTGACAACATTAACACTCAAACCCATCAAAAACCCCCGTAAATGCCCCAAAACCGCCCCTTCCGGCGTTCCGGATGCATATTTTTCTGTTACTAATAGCTACGACCGTGCTTTAAATGTTGCGGGTCTGCAGGCTCCGTTGAAAGTCTCACCCTATCCTGAGGTTGTCCGCTATCATGCGGAGTAGTACCTCTTTG
>SBBR01000082.1 GCA_005239615.1 archaeon | reverse complement strand
TTCCTCTACTCCCATAAAACAATACAACAACGCAAAGAGGTACTACTCCGCATGATAGCGGACAACCTCAGGATAGGGTGAGACTTTCAACGGAGCCCGGGCAACCTTAAACCTTTTAATTAATAGGTTTCTCTTACTTCTAGTGCTTGTTGCCTTTGGGGCCTTTGGCCTGCCGTGGCAATGGCTCTTTTGCGCTGAACCAGTGTTTGCTATGGGAAGGGTAATTTCGCTTGTTTCCGGAAAGGGCGGGGTGGGCAAGACCACCATAACCGCGAACCTCGGCATCGCGCTGGCGAAGCGCGGCATGAACGTCTGCCTTATAGACGCGGACATCGCCATGGCAAACCTCTCGCTTCTCCTGAACATGCAGAACTCCCCAATTACCCTCCACGACGTCCTCCTTGGCGAGGCCTCGATTGATGATGCCCTCTATGATGGCCCTTCTGGCATAAAATTCATACCATCAGGCTTGAGCCTCGAGAACTATAGGCGCGTTGACCCGGAGCGCCTGCAGGCGATAATCGAATCCATCAAGCCGAGGTTCGACTTCATCCTCCTCGACTGCGCTGCTGGAATTGAGCGCACTGTGATGGCGGCAATCTCGGCCTCTGACGAGGTGCTTCTGATTGCCATGCCTTCAAGCCCGAGCATTGCTGATGTCCTGAAGGCAAAGATAACCGCGCAGAGACTGGGCAGCAAGCCGCTCGGCGTGATACTGAACTTCTACAGGCAGGAAAAAGGCGAGATAAAGAAGGAGGACGTGATGAAGCTGCTGGAACTCCCGGTGATTGTTACAGTGCCATTTGATGATGAAATGAGGAAGAGCTTCATGCAGGAAAACCTCGCGCCTGTGATGATTACAAAGCCGAACACCCCAGCTGCGGTCGCAGTTCAGGTCGCTGCAGCAAAGCTGGCCGGCTTGCCAGTGCAGGTTGAGCAGGCGCAGGGCAGCGGCTTCCTCTCGGGCTTCTTCGGCAGGCTGTTTGGATTCCTGAGAGGGAAGCCAAGGGCTCAGGCGGGTGTTGGCAATGAGCAATAGGCCATTCGACCTGTTGCAGGACTCCATCGGCAGGAATGTGATGGTCGAGCTCAAGGATGGCATCACTGTGCGCGGTACCCTAATGGCATTTGACGTGCACATGAACCTAGTGCTCGACAGCGCGGAAAAACTCGTGAACGGCGAAACTAGGAACAGGTACGGCAAGCTGCTCCTGCGCGGCGACAACGTGCTGCTGATTTCGCCGTGAACAGAAGGCTGTTGCCAGCAAAAACTACTTAAAGAGGCTTCACCCCTACAATTATTTTATGGGCCCTTAGCTCAGGTAGCAGAGCGCTCGGTTGGCAATCGGGAGGCCGCGGGTGCAAGTCCCGCAGGGTCCAATCATCACGCCTTTTTCACGATAGTGTGCCCGCCCAAAAATAATCCGCCAATTCCAACTTTTCTCCAGGCCAAGTGCCCCGCGAGGATGAACAGTGCGAGCAGCACGCTGTCGCTGGCGAAATCAATGGCTGAGTACAGCGCATTGGGATGCGCCCTCGTTAGCCAGTAAGCGAGGTTGTGCATTGCCACGGCCACAAACACAACTGCGGCTGTTTTCGCCTCCAGCTTTTCTGTTGCCGCCCCGAACAACAGGGCGAGTACTGCAATGGCAACGTGCCCTGTGGTGTGGAACCAGAAGTCAAATGCCCGCGCTAAGGGAGGGAACTCGTCCATGCTGAACAGCAGCACCTTGCCCCTGCCGTACTCCAGGTAAAAAACAGCCGACTTGAGCCAGATAACCAGTTGGACAACCACATAGGCGATTGCAGCCTTCTTTTTTGTTTCTCGGGCCATTGATAATATTCCCTGCGCCATTTATTTATAATAGGTTAATCAATAATAATTTTGTTTTTCATGCCGCTTTCGCAGGAAAAGAAGCATATTATTAAGGACTCGATACGGCGCCTCCTCGAGCTCGGGTTTTTCGATAAGGAGATAATGGACAGCCTGAGGAGCGTCGGCATAGCTGAAGAGGACGCACGCACCATCCTAAAGGAAACAAAGGCCGAGGTGGATGCAGCCATGGGCGCAGGGCAGGGGCAGAATAAGACCGCCGCCACAAAAATCCCCCCTGAAGCCCACATTGCGCCCCGAGGTCAAGGCTCTGCCAGCCCAGACACAAATGCAGACGAGATAACTGACGACCTGTATGGGAGCGTGTACGAGGAGGTTGAGGAGAAAAAGCTGAGGACCCCTGTGCTGAGGAAACCCATCAACAATCCACAGTACGGGGCAACAGGACAGCCTAAGGGCAAGGCCCTGACGCAGCAGACTGTTTCCATCCCTCCACAGGAAAATCCTCCGTCGACCTCTGAGAGCCTTGCCGAGCTCTGGGAAAAGGGCATACTCTCGACCGTAAACGCGCGCCTCAACGAGATGAAGCAGATAAGAGACGGTCTTGACGCGTTGCTCGACCAGAAGATTTCCGAGCGCGTGAAGATAGAGTCCAAGAAAATCGAGACAGTCCTCGACTCGCAGCGCACCCTATTCTACAGCAAGATTGACGCGCACCTCGACGCCAAGGCAGACGAGCTCAAGAGGGTCCTGGAGTCGAGGGCGAAGCAGCTCGAGGACGTTAACGCGAAGGTGCAGCAGCAACTCAGCCAGGTCGGCGCGGAAAAGAAGTTCAACTCAGAGCTCCTCGGCATAATCACCCAGAAGGTCTCTGCCCTCGAATCCGCGAGGAGCCAGGTTCTTTCCGAGACAAACTCATCAATTGTCGCAATGGAGTCCAAGTTCAACCAGTTCATGTCAGAATCTGGCAGGAAGAGGGACGACCTCGAGCAGCGCATAAAGAGCGCACTCCAGCTCGAGTCTACCATAACCGAAGGCATGACAGAGAACGCGAGGCAGATGATAGAATCAATGCGCCTCGAGAAGGAGAAGGAGCTCAGTGCAGAGGTTACCTCAAGGCTCCAGGAGCTTGACGAGATGACTGCAAAGGTCGACCCGAAGGGCATAACCCAGAAGGTCGCGGAGCTGACCGCCCTCGAGGAGAGGCTCGCTAAGAAGGACAGGGACCTCGACCAGAAGCTCGACAGGAAGACTGCCGACATGGAGAAGGTAATCGGTCAGAGGTTCGAGGAGCTGATGAAAGAGATGACCGCTTTCAGGAAGGAAGTGGCGCGCATCGAGGCAGGGAACCTCGACGAGCTCAAAAAGCTCTATGCGGCGAACGTCGACGACCTGTTCGCCGAGCACCTCGAGGCCTGGAACAAGGCTATAACCCAGAAAAAGAAGGAGATGGACGCGCTCAAGGAGCAGGTGGACATAGAAAAATATAACGCCACCCTTGAGGCTCTCGATGAGTTCAAGGAGCAATTCCTCGGTACTGTTAAGAAGAGCATACAGGACTATAACAGGTCCAAGAAGGAACTGGCTGAGAGCATAATAGAGCGCGACAAGGCAATCAACGATTACCTGAAAAAAATCGACGCGAAGATGCGCGAGCTCTCAGATTTCCAGAAGAGCTTCTCAAAAGACGTGGCCGAGCTGCTGGGCAAGGTGCCGGAGCCGGAAAAGGGGAAAGGTCGAAAGTGAGAATTACCGTCCACATAAAAGAATTGCGCCAGCAAGAATTGCGCCACCGGAGTATATATAACTTTCTATAGTTAAAAAATTACTGGTATTTTGCACTTCCTGACAGCCACCAATAAAATGCCTTGTTTGGGCGGTTTGGTGCTCTTGGTTCGCTTCGGCTTGAGAGCCTTTTTCTGCTTTCCACCGCAACCCTTAAATAATGAAAAAACAAGAGATTAGCGGTGGGTTTGTTGGAGCGCAAAAACAAGTTCATCCTCTGGTTTGACGAGCTCGGCATCGAAGATGTCCCGCTCGTTGGAGGAAAGAACGCCTCCCTAGGGGAGATGTACCGACAGTTCTCGGCGAAGGGAGTGAAGGTGCCGAACGGCTTTGCGATAACCGCTGCCGCATACCGGCACTACATCGAGAAAACCGGCCTGCGGGATAAAATCCGCGCCGAGCTAATGGGTATCAATACCGCCAATGTGCGCTCCCTGCAGGAGAAAGGCCACGACGTTCGCCAGATGATTATGCGCGCCCCAATTCCGCCGGAGATTGAATATGAGATAATATCCGCGTACGAGCGCCTCGAGGACCAGAGCCACAGGAATGTCGATGTCGCTGTGAGGAGCTCCGCGACTGCCGAAGACCTCCCGGATGCGAGCTTCGCGGGCCAGCAGGAAACTTTCCTCAACATCCGCGGCAGCGATGACCTCCTGAACGCATGCAGGAAGTGCTTCGCCTCGCTTTTCACCAACAGGGCAATTTCCTACCGCGAGGACAAGAAGTTCGACCACTTCTCAATCGCGCTATCAATAGGCGTGCAGAGGATGGTGCGCTCAGACCTCGCTTGTTCCGGGGTAATGTTCACCATTGATACCGAAACAGGCTTCGACAAAATCGTGCTCATTAACTCCTCATGGGGCCTTGGCGAGAGCGTGGTGCAGGGCGCAGTCAACCCCGACCAGTTCATAGTGTTCAAGCCTACCCTTGGGCAGGGCTTTTCGCCAGTCATTGGCAGGAAGCTCGGCGAGAAGGCGATAAAGGTCGTGTACAGCCAAGGTGGCACAAAGTCAATAAAGTACGTCCAAACAACTGAGGCCGAGAGGGAAAAATTCACTCTTGTGGAAAGCGAAATCCTTCAGCTCGCGAAGTGGGCCGTGGCCGTGGAGAAGCACTACTCGCACAAGCGCGACAAGTATACTCCGATGGACATGGAGTGGGCAAAGGACGGCCACACCGGCGAGCTTTTCATCGTGCAGGCGCGCCCGGAAACAGTGCAGAGCCAGAGGAAGAAGGATGTGCTGGAACAGTACGTCCTTAAGGCCAGGGGCGGGAAAATCCTGGTCGAGGGCGAGGCTATAGGGGAAAAAATAGGTGTTGGCAGGGCGCGCGTGATAAAGGACTCCTCTCACATGTCCGAATTCAGGAAGGGCGAGGTGCTGGTGACCGACACGACCGACCCTGATTGGGAGCCGATAATGAAAATCGCGTCTGCGATTGTCACTGAGAGGGGAGGTCGCACGAGCCATGCCGCTATTGTAAGCAGGGAGCTTGGAATTCCGGCTGTTGTCGGCACGGGCAACGCCACGGAAAAAATCAAAGGCGGGAAGGGTGTGACGGTCGTCTGCTCGGAAGGCGAGAAGGGCTTGGTGTATGAGGGCGAGCTGCTCTACAGGGTCAGGAAAACAAACGTCTCGGATTTACCTGACACGCATACGAAGATTCTGATGAACGTGGGCAACCCGGAGCAGGCCTTCGAGTTCGCCTCAATCCCATGCGACGGCGTTGGCCTTTGCCGCGAGGAATTCATAGTGAATTCCTACATCAAAATCCATCCGAACGCGCTGCTGCACTTCGACAGGCTCAAGGACGAAAAGGTCAGGGTGGAGATTCTGAGATTGACATCCGGCTACAAAAGCAAAACCCAGTTCTTCATCGACAAGCTTGCGGAGGGAATTGCGATGGTTGCCGCCGCGTTCCATCCGAAGCCCGTGATATTGCGCTTCTCTGATTTCAAGACCAATGAATACGCCAACCTAATTGGGGGTGCGCAGTTCGAGCCGAAGGAGGAGAACCCGATGATTGGGTGGAGGGGTGCTTCCCGCTATTACTCTCCCGAATTTCGTGGCGCCTTCGCCCTAGAGTGTGAAGCCGTGAAAAAAGTGCGCGAGGAGATGGGCCTTACGAACCTGAAAGTGATGGTGCCTTTCTGCCGCACGCCGGAAGAAGGCCAGAAAGTGATTGCGGAAATGAAGAGGAACGGGCTGGTGCAAGGCGAGAATGGGCTTGAGGTCTATGTGATGTGCGAGATTCCCTCCAACGTGATTCTCGCCGAGGAATTCTGCAAGGTGTTCGACGGCTTCTCCATCGGCAGCAACGACCTCACACAGCTCACACTTGGCCTCGACCGCGACTCTGGGATTGTCACGCACATCGCAAACGAGAAGAACGGGGCCGTGAAAAAGCTCATCGCGCAAGTTATCAAAACAGCAAAATTGTATCACCGCAAGGTGGGAATATGTGGCCAAGCGCCCTCTGACTTCCCCGAATTTGCCGAGTTTTTGGTGGAAGAGGGCATAGATTCGATTTCGCTCAACCCTGATACGGTGCTCAAGACGAGACAAATAATTGCGAAGAAGGAAGCAGAGTTTCGGAAGAAGTGATTGGTTTATGGCAAGAACAAAAGGGTCAGAAGTCAAGGGTTCTTATCTTAAGAAAATTCTTAAGATAGAAAAAACTCGAAAAACATGGCGGTAGGCCATTAATGTACAAGAATAAAGAAAAAGAGATTGAGGGGCAATGAAATAAATTGGGGCCGGCAGGAATCGAACCTGCTACCTCCACGACCTTGAATTCAAAAGCTTTCACTAATGAATTTGTCAACGTGGCGTTCTGGCCGATGAACTACGACCCCGTGAATTACAATGTTCTCCGCTGCAAACTTTTAAAATGGGTTCTCCGGGTCTTTTGTACATGAAAAAAATCCTCCTCGTCCAGAACGAAACCATCGAGGGCCCCGGACTTTTGAGGGGAATTCTGCAGGAACGCGGCATCTCTTTTGACCTCGTCGACCTCAGTAAAGGTGAGAAATACCCTGACCCGCGCAACTACCTTGCCGTGATTGTTTTGGGCGGGCCGGACAGCGCGAACGACCATACTTATAAAATGAAGATGGAGCTGTGGAGGAACAGGGAAGCGCTTGATGCAGGCATCCCTTTCCTTGGCATCTGCCTCGGCCTTCAGTCCCTTGTAAAGTCTGCTGGGGGGCATGTTGTGAGGAATGCAGTGAAGGAGATTGGCGTGAAGGACAATGAAGGCAATTTTTATGAGATTGAGCTGACTGAAGAAGGCAAATATGACCCGCTGTTCAGGGGTGTTCAGTCACCGATGAGAATATTCCACCTCCACGGCGAGACAGTTGTCCTCACTCCTGCAATGAAACTCCTTGCGGCTGGAAAGCACTGCACTAATCAGGTGGTCAAGGTCGGCCCGAAGGCTTACGGCATACAGGGGCATTTCGAGCTCGACGACGGAATGTTCGGGGTGTGGGCGGCAAAAGACCCTGATTTGTGCAGAATGGATTCCGCGGCGCTAAGGGCGGATTATGAGAAGGTCAAGACTGGGTACCGTTCTAATTGCAGGAAAATCTTCGAGAACTTCCTTGCAATTGCCGGACAGTAGCGCAGGCGCCAAAAACCCAAAACAACCTTTATATAACTTACCCATTGAAATTAATTGATTTAAGCCGGCTATTCAGCGCATCCCGGGTTGGTTTTCATGGGCTTTTCGAAGCACGTCACTGAGACCTTACAGAAGGAGAGGGCTGGGCAGAAGGACAGCGACTACGACTATGCCTCGCTCTACAGGAACAGGGTCATGGGCCAAAGAAAGGGCGCCGTTGCTGTCCTGCGCCTCGAGAAGCCATCGAACATCCCACGCGCGAGGTCACTCGGCTACAAGGCAAAGCAGGGCATTTTCGTCTGTCAGGTGAGAGTGAGCCGCGGCGCGGGCCTCTACAGGCGTCCTTCAGGGGGGAGGAGGCCGAAGATGATGGGGGTGATGAAGCTCACGCGCAGGATTTCGAAGCAGGCGACAGCGGAGAAGCGCGCGGGCAAGAGGTTCCCGAACTGCGAGGTCATCAACAGCTACTGGGTGGGAGAGGACGGCAGGCACTATTTCTTCGAGGTAATAATGGCTGACCCAAACAACCCAAGCGTGCAGGCAGACAAGGAGCTCAACTGGATTGTATCCAAGAAGCACACTCACCGCGCGGAAAGGGGAAAGACCTCGGCTGGAAGGAAGAGCAGGGGCCTGCACAGGGGCAGGGGCCACGAGAAGAACTTCCCAAGCCAGAGGGCGCACAACAGGAAGGCGAAGTGAAGATCTCAAAAGTGCCTTATTTTTCTTCTGATTAATCTAAAGGTTACCTTCGGTTTAGCTAAGAGTCTTTTTACTGAATCCAGGAAACAAGTGCTTGAAAAAATCCCAAACCAAATCCACGTCAGGTTCCTATATTTTTTAAAGCCCCCATTCGGGCTGCCAGAGTTCTGTTTATTTCAGTTCTTTGTTTTTTTTCCTTCTATGTTGCGTCCTGCCACAGTTCACCACTTCTCCACCTTCAGCCCCGGTATTTTCGCGAAGTGCTTGGCGTTGCGCGTGAGCAGGGTTTCGCCGTAGCGCAGGGCGATTGCGCCGATGAGCGTGTCCATCTCGCCTATTTTCTCCCCGCTTTTTCCGAGCTCGCTGAGAAGTCTTCCGGCTTCCTTGGCAGCATCGTAGTCGTAATCAAGTATTTCCAGCGACATGAGGTTTTCCTCTGTTTCATCCAGTGCGGTCTGCTTGCCTGTTTTATAGGCCCCCTCATAAAGCTCCGTCAACGTTACAGGGGTTACTGTTTTCCTTTCCCTTTTTTCCTTCAGTTCCCTGAGTTTTTTCAGTGCCTCAGGGTTTTTCCTGTCAACCGCCACCATAAAATCAGTATCGAGGCAGACCATCAGAGCTCAACCTTCCTGAATTTGAAGCGGCTCCTCTTCTTGTAAACTTCCTCAATTGCATCGGCCAATTCGTGGTCCGGGCCCCTCGACATTACTATGTCATAAAGATCTCTCTTGTTTTCATTTCCTGTCAAGGAGAGTATGGTTTCGGAAAATGACCTGCCCCTTTTGATTTTTGAAAGGCTGTCATAAGCATCGTCCGAGATGGAAATGACCCTGGTCACATACATGTATGTATGCATGTATGCATAAAAACCTTTTCTTTTTCACCCCTTTGTCGCCATCTCGCTTGCAGTGGCTGTTTTTATGTTTTTTCAGGCTGTGTTAGTTCACACGGTTATCTTCATGGTGCGCCTCAATTTTGTCCGGTTCACTGACCTCAGCGCAGTCGAAGCTCTCTCGCTCCAGCTCGGCGACGACACAATAATAGTCGACGGCACCGCCAGACAGGCGCTTGTCGGCAACTTCAAAGTGCGGTTCCTTTCCTGCATGGTAATTGAAAAGAGAGGCAACAGCGACCTGCAGAGAGCCAGCAAGGACTGTGATATTGTCGCCGTCCGTGGGTCCTCGCCGGAGATGTGCTCCTGGGCAGCGAATGCAAAGGGAATAGGCCTCCTGCTCCAGCCGTTCAGTGCTGAGAAGTGCTTCCTTGACTTGCAGACCGCGAATGTGCTCAGGGACAACGGCATTTTTGTTGGTTTTTTGTTCAGCGATTTTCTGGAGTGTGAAGACATGAGGCAGGCACAGCTAATTAAGAACGCATCTATGGCGCTGAAGATTCTTACAAATGCCGGCGTGGGCGTACTTTTTTTCAGCGGGGCAAAGAACCTCGCGCAGATGCGGGCGTCAAAGGATATGAGTTCACTTGGCGTGCTCTTTGGAATGGGAAAAGAGGATGCGCTGAAGGTAGTTAGGGAAAATCCTGCCATGTTTCTGGAAAGGGCGGCGGTGTAATGAAATTCCCTTCAATGCCAGAGTGTGAGGCCCTCATGGCGGAGTATGGGGCGCCCGAGAACGTGAGAAAGCACACTGCTGCCGTGCGAAGAGTAGCCAACTTCCTCGCTGAAAAAATCAGCGCCAAGGGCGCAAAGGTGGATTTGGAGCTGGTGGACAAGGCCGCGCTCATGCACGATTTCATGAAGCTTTACTGCATAAAGAATAATTGCAGCCACACAAGGGAAGCCGCGAAGGTGCTTTCACGGAAAGGTTATCCGGAGTTCGGCTACTGCATCAGGCAGCACGGCCTTGAAGAGATAATAAAGTTCGGTTCGGACACCCCGCTTGAAACAAAGATAGTGTGGTATGCCGACAAGCGCGTGACCCACGACCGGATTGTGAGCCTCCGCGAGCGCTACGATTACCTAAAGGAAACTTATGGTACCAAGAGTGGGCAGAAGATGAAGGAAATCGTCGCCACCGAGAGCTTCAGCTTCGGTTTGGAGAAGGAGCTGCTCGCTTTAGCTGGCGTGACAGAAAAACTGGAGGGCCTTGATGCCGGGCAATAGGGTTATGGTGCATTTGATGGCTTGCCAGAAGGCCAGGGCTAACGCTTTTGTGCCGGGCAACAGGCCTGTGGCGCGGAAATGTTGCTACTATTTTGGTCGGCATAGGGTTGCTCCTGTATTGGGCATCGATCTGGTGTTGTAATGGCTGCGTCGAAAAAATCCCTGAACCCTATTCCATCCTCCCTGCGTGGCAAGAAGCGCTACGTGAAGTTCAGGTTCATAAGCCAGAAAGTGTTGATCGAGAAAGATATTTGGGCGTCGCTTTCCAGCACCTTTCAGAGCCTCTTCGGCGCTTCAGGGGTCGCGGAACAGAGGCTATGGCTAGTGAAGTGGTTCCCGGGAAAGAACGAGGGCATAGTGAGGTGCGCGCTCGCCGAGGAGGAGCGCGTGAAGGTCGGGCTGCTTTTCGTGCAGAGGGTCGACAGTGAAACAGTTGTACCGACGATTGTGAAAGTTTCAGGGTCGATGAAGAAGCTCAAGTAGGTTTATAATAACTTCGTTAATTGACGTATAATTGTACTGGAAATGGCCAATGCTTATAACTCTATAGTACTATAGCTTTATCTGTGAATTCATGGCTACGACCACAATCCAGGTGAAGGATTACACCGCGATGAGGCTGAGGAAGATTATGGAAAGGACAAATGCGGCATCATATGACGAGGCAATATCGCGTCTCATAGAGACGAGGCACAAAAAGTCAATGGCAGGCGTGCTTGGTGGCGGCAAGAAGTGGACAACCGAGGAGATTCTTCGGGGCCTGAGGGATAAGGTTGACAGAGTTTAGGCGCCTGCTCGATTCTTCCGCATGGCTCGAATATTTTCTTTTAGCGGAACCGCGAATGGTCAATATAATCAATAAGGATGACTGCACCCTCTTCTCTTCGGCGGTTTCCATCCATGAAGTAAAGAAGAGGCTCCTGCTGGAAAAAGAGAAACCCGAAATGATTTCAGAGTCCATGGATTTCATGAAGGCAAACAGCATCATTGTCGATGTTTCAGAGTCCATTCTTGAAAAAAGTGCGGACGACTCCGCAAGACTTGGCCTTTCGCTTGCTGATTCGGTGGTTTACCGCACTGCCTTTGAAATAGGCGCTAAGATAGTGACTTTTGACAAAGATTTCTCCGGCCGCAAGGGTGCCGTTGTGCTGAAGTGATTTTGCGTGAGCCAAACAATCAAAGTTTCTTTTCGCGCTCACATTTATTGACAACCTGCAAGCAATAGCTTTTTACGTCTTTTGTCGAATATAATTTATGAAAGGGGAGCGTCAGATGCAATTGAGTTCAGCCTTGCCATTGCGGATTCGATAATTTACCGCACTTCGCTCGAAAACAATGCTGAGATGGTTACGATGGATTTGGCCTTCAGAGGACTTGATAAGGCGGTGGTAATATGAAACAAAATTTGGAAGTAATGTTTGGCGCATTCGCAAGGAAGAAGCATCACCCGCGCAAGGAAACACTCGATGGCCTGCGCGACAAGAAGGACAGGTTCTAAGCCTTCTTGCCATTCGCAAAGTTGACTTTATATAACTTACTGAGTAAAAAATACTACATTCAAGTCACAGCAAAGAGTGATTTCTTTTGTACCCAAGTTCTAGCCAGCCCGCTAACTATGACCGCGCGGCAACGATGTTTTCGCCCGATGGCAGGCTCTACCAGGTCGAATACGCCTCGAAAATAGTTTCGCAGGGCACCATGGGCGTCGCGTGCAAGTACAACGATGGCATACTCTTCGCGGCGGACAAGAAGATAAACAGCAGGCTCCTCCTGCCTGAATCTGTGGAGAAGATTTTTCCGATTGACGATCACATTATTGCTGTCAGCGCGGGCCTTGTGGGCGATGCAAGGAGGCTCGTGCAGATTGCGAGGCAGAAGGCACAGGAGAACAGGAGCCTCTACGAGGAAGCAATCCAGACAGAGTCGCTTGTGAAGGAGCTCTCCAACATCAAGCAGGTCTTCACGCAGTATGGCGGGATGAGGCCTTTCGGTGTTTCGTTCATAATAGGCGGGGTAGACACTTCCGGAAAGAGGCTTTTCGAGACCGAGCCCTCCGGCGCGCTGGCGGAGTACCATGCAATCGCAATCGGGAAGAACAGGACCAAGGCAATGGAGTTTTTTGAGAAGGAGTGGAAGGACAACATGTCCAAGGAAGCCGCGGTGAAGCTGCTCCTCAAAGCCTTGGAGTTTGGCCTCGACGAGAAGGAGAAACTCGATATTAAGAGGGTGCAGTTCATGCTTATCGACTCGGCCCAGAAATTCAGGCCTGTTTCACAGGATGAACTAAAGGGTTATGCGGCCAAATGAATGTTGCGTCAATGGTTGAAAACCCAAAATTGGCGACACCAATGCCAAGTCAACTGGAGTTACTTGGTTTTTTTTGGATGCCGGGTCATGTGGAGAAAGGCGTTTTATGGTCAGGACAGAGAAAGCGGTAATTGCACGGCTCGAAAAGGCAGGGGAGAAATTCGAGATACTGGTAGACCCACATATGGCCATGGACTTCAGGCACGGCAAGGGCGTTGACTTCGACGACCTCATAGCGATTGACAGCGTGTTCAAGGACGCGCACAAGGGCGAGGTCAAGGCCGAGGAGAGCCTCAGGAAAGCCTTTGGCACCACCGAGTTTGATGCCGTTGCGAAGAGAATCCTGATGGAGGGCGAGATACAGCTCACCACGCAGCAGAGGAGAGAGATGGCGGAGAACAAGAGGAAGGAGCTGGTCAATTATATTTCCATCAACGCAATGAACCCGCAGACTGGCGCTCCCCACCCAATCCAGAGGATTGAGACCGCGCTGGGCGAGATGAAGTTCAACATTGACATCAACAGGCCTTTCGCAGAGCAGGTGCAGGAAGCGCTGAAGGGTCTCAAGAGGCTCCTCCCAATCTCGATGGAGAAGCTTAGAATTGCGGTGAAGATTCCCGCACAGTTCTCCGGAAAGGCTCCGTCGATTCTCCATAAATATGAGTTGAAGAAGGAGGAGTGGCAGAACGACGGTACCCTCATCGCGCTGTTGGAGGTACCTGCCGGGGTCAAGCAGGACCTTCTTAATGAGCTGAATCACCTCACGCATGGTGATCTCCAGATGAAGATTCTCGAGACAAGGGGCTATGATTCGGACAGGTTGCAGGGAATCCAGATTTAGGGATTCAGAAACTTTCCGTTGAAAATTTGGCCTGGAGACTTTGACCTTGGTTTGGAGTGGATATACTGGATTTAGCCTGTGATTATTGGAATCGCTGAATGAGAAGAAAAGGAGCGTGAAAAGATGTCTAAAAGGATAGTGGTGCCGGGCGAGCTCGTCACCGAGGAGAGGAAGAAGCTCGGCTCGCACGTCTTCGTAAGGGAAGGCAAAATATATTCTGAGTGCCTTGGCCTCGTGAACGACGAGTCGGATTTTGCCTCGGTCGTGCCCCTTGAGGGCAAGTACATGCCGATGGTGAACGACATAGTGATAGGCATAATAGTTGGGGAGAAGTTCTCCATTTACGAGGTTGACATAAACTCGTTCTACTCCGCAACCATACTGAAGAGGGAGCTGCGCGAGGTCCTAAAGCCCGGCACGATAATCTCTGCGAAGATAGCCAAGGTCAACGAGCTGAACGAGGTCGAGCTCATTCAGCCTAGGATGTTCTTTGGGGGAGAGATCATAGAGATATCTGCCGTGAAGATTCCTCGCGTGATTGGAAGGGAGGGCTCGATGCTCAACACGCTCAAGGACGGCACGGGTTCGAACCTCATTGTGGGGAAGAACGGAAGGATTTGGGTCAAGGGCGGCAATACCGACCTCCTGAAGAAGGCCGTGATGAAGATAAGCCGGGAGGCCCACATGGACAATCTCACGAACAGCATTACCGGGTTCCTCATGAAGAGCAACGATGGCATGGCGGTCAGGAAGGCACAGTTTGCACAGGAAGGTGAAGAGTGATGGGAAAATCCAAGGAAGCAGCAGTAACTTACGTCGACTCGAAGGGAAAGAGGCTCGACGGAAGGAAAGTGGATGAGCTCAGGCCGATAAAGATACAAGCAGGGGTCATTGCGAGGGCTGACGGCTCAGCATACATTGAGTGGGGCCAGAATAAGGTGTTCGCGGCAGTTTATGGGCCGAGAGAGTGCCTGCCGAAGCACACTTCCTCGCCTTACAAGGCAGTGGTGAAGTTCGAGTACAGGATGGCCACATTTTCCGTTCCAGACAGGAAGAATCCCAGACCGGGAAGGAGGGAAATAGAGATTTCCAAGGTGTGCGGCGAAGCCCTCGAGCGCGCGATTTTCGTAGAGAGATTCCCAAATACCCAGATAAACGTGACCGTAGAGGTAGTGGACAGCAACGCAGGCACGAGGATTGCCGCGCTCACTGCAGCGGCGGTTGCGGTGGCCGATGCCGGCATACCAATGCGCGACCTTGTAACAGGGACGAGCGTCGGCAAGGCGGGTGGGAAGATAATCATCGACCTCAACAAGGACGAGGAGGACGCGCCGGATGCTGTCGACATACCGATTGCGGTGCTGCCGAACTCCAAGGAAATAGTGCTCCTCCAGCTGGATGGAGTCCTCACCAAAAAGGAGTGGGAAGAATGTTATAGGGTGGCCGAGGCTGCGATACAGAAGGTCTATGTGCTCCAGAAGGATGCTCTCAGGGCAAAGTACATGAGCGCCGAGCCAAAGGAGACAGCGGCCGAAAATGTAGAGAAGACCGGCAAGGCTGAATCGCCGGAGAAAAGTGAGAGACCAGGAAAGGCAGACCGGTTCGAGAGGGCCGAAAGGAAGGCAATGGAGGTTGATACGGAATGAACGCCGAGCTATGGGATTTGAGGGTGGACAAGATTGTCGCTGACTTAAAGGAGGGCAAGAGGCCTGATGCAAGGAAGGTGGATGAGGTAAGAAAAGTGAAAATCTCTAACAAGGTGAGCGAGAATGCGGATGGAGCAGCAAGGGTGCAGCTCGGCGAAACCGATGTGATTGCCGGGGTGAAGATGGGCATAGGCGAACCATATCCAGATTCGCCTGACGATGGCAGCATAACCGTTGGGGTTGAGCTTCTTCCTATTGCCTCGCCAGACTTCGAGATAGGCCCGCCAGACAAGAACTCGATAGAGCTCGCGAGGGTCGTGGACAGGGGAATACGCGAGAGCAAGGCAATCGACTTTAGGGACCTCTGCATAAAGGAGGGCGAGCAGGTCTGGATGGGTTTCGTTGACCTCTATATCCTAAACGACGACGGCAACCTCTTCGACGCCTGTGGGATTGCCGCCCTGAGCGCGCTGCTGGACACGCGCATGCCCAAGGAGGAGGACGGGAAAATCGTGAAGGGCGAGTACCAGGGAAAACTCAAGCTCAGGAACAAGCCCATCCTCAACACATTTGGGAAAATCGGCAGCACGGTTGTCGCAGACCCGAGTGCAGCGGAGGAGAAGGCCATGAGCGCGAGGTTCTCCGTTGCCGTGACAGAGGACGACAACATCACGGCATTCCAAAAGGGCCTCGGCGGTTCCTTTAAGGCAGAGGAAATAAGCCACTGCATCGACCTCGCGATGAGGAACAGCAAACAAATAAGAAAGTTACTGTAAGGGGTTTAGTGGAGTATGGGCAGCACATTGAAAGTCGGCAGCACTGGAAGGTTCGGCTCACGCTACGGTGTCGGCATAAGGAAAAGCCTCCTTAAGGTGGAGTCTCGCGGCAAGGGTGGCAGGAAGTGCCCGAACTGCGGCTCCAATACCGTGAAGAGGAAGAGCAAGGGAATCTTCCACTGCAGGAAGTGCAGGCATGAGTTCGTTGGGGGCGCCTATCTAGCCCAGACCCTCACAGGCGGCATCATACAGCAGATTGTCTCTCAGAAGAAGTTCATGCCTGAATTGGTCGAGCAGCTTGAGAAGACGAGGGAGGCCGAGGAAGCAGGCGAGGCAACTGCCTCAGAGGCCGGCGGAAACGCTGAGCTTGAGTCTCGGTGGCGGGACAGGAAACTAAAAGGGGAAAGGTGAAAATAGATGTACAAGTGCTTGCAGTGCGGAAAGGAAGTGGCAGCACTCTACCAAGGCGCCATAAGGTGCCCGGGGTGCGGCTACAAGGTTTTCCTGAAGGTCCGCGACCCGATAACGAAGACTATTAAGGCGGTTTGAAATCAGCAAGGTGGAAAAATGGCTCAAAAAATCCACATTACAGTTTTGTTTTAATTTTTGGTTATTTTTGTCTCTGGGTGTTTAAACACCCAGGTAAATCAGAACGCCAATGAAACCCCTAATCACCTAATCAATTAAACCAACTTCAAGAAGTTCCACAGCCACCACTTCCTTCGGAAAAAGTTTACAAGATTGTGAGAAAATTACGGCTCAATATCAGCGTGACGAATGTTATAAGGATATAGCCGTTGTACAAGCAGATATAAAAATCTGTGAAAAACTAGACCTATTCTTTGTACTCTCCGGGCATCATGTCGAAGGTCGCTTTTGATATTTCCGCCATGAGTATGGAATATTCCACGCCCTCCTTCATGCCCCTTTTCTGCCACTCATCTGTAAGTTCATCCCTTACTGCGATGCCGCGCACTCTTTTCTCTATCCACTCATCCAAATAGCCTTTTGTCTTGTAGAGCACCTCGGCTTCAACTGACTCCTTGCTTGAAATCGATATCCACTCATCCAAATAGCCTTTTGTCTTGTAGAGCTCCCCCATCCGCTTTTGCACAAGCTCAGGATTCTCTAATTCCCGCACTCTTTCGTATCCAACTTTTGCCAGCCAGAGCTTGAATGGTTCGGCTTTCGGAGAGGGAATGGATTGTATTATGCGGAAGGCACCTTCAGTGTTCATATAGTTGGCCTCTCTTATCTTTCCATCTGGAGCAATTATTTGAAGGGGGGGTACAAATTGTACCTCGCTTGTAGTCAAGGGTTGGATCCCTGGCGCGCATTTTCTTTATGTACTGTTTGGATCAATGCTATTGGATAATGTAGAAACGATATCGAATACTGAAAACAATCATTCATTCGCATGCCAAACGCGCCTTAGCTTCCTGTCCTGAAAAACAACCAACGCCTCTTCGCTCATTAAAAACACGCCCCCAAATCCGCTACCATGAATTCCGTTTCATGAGTAAAAAGTATTTGAGACTGTAAAGTCAACTCCTTAACTTCCCATGTGGTCCTCTTGTCTTTGCGGGACATTTTGGCAGTTTCAGCCCTAAAGCCACTAGGAAAGCCAAAACATGAATATTTGCAAACCCGAAAAATACGAATGGCAGTAGGGAGTTAAACG
>SBBR01000059.1 GCA_005239615.1 archaeon | reverse complement strand
TAAAGAGGGTTGTGGAGGCGTGCTGCGAAAATCCTGCAAGAATTTTCGGCTGGGGCTCGAAAGGGTTTATCCGAGAGGGCTTCGACGCCGATCTCATAATAGTGGACCAGAAAAAAAGCTTTACAATAGAGAACGCGCGGCTCTTTAGCAAGGCAGGGTACAGCCCGTTCAACGGGCGGAAATTAAAAGGGTTCGTGGAAAAGACTATAGTTGGCGGTGCGGTTTTCGGGTGAGGCGAAATTGTCGCAGGTGGAAGAGTAGTGTTTGGGTGAAGGTGCAAGGCTAAGGCCGAAAAAGGGCAGTTGAGGTAACACGCATGACCGGGGCAGATGAGAGGACTCAGTTGGCTTTGAGGCTGCACGAAATTGGCGCAGTCAAGTTCGGCATCTTCACGCTCAAGTCAGGGCTCAAGAGCCCGGTATACATCGACCTGCGCGTTCTCGTCTCCTACCCAGAAACCCTCAAACTCGTGTCAAGGGCGCTCGCGGAGAAAGCTGAGGCCGATAAACTCCAGTTCGACCTCATCGCAGGCATCCCTTTCGCGGCGATTTCGATTGCGACGGCGATGAGCCTCGAGAAGGGCTGGAGGATGGTTTTCCCTAGGAAGGACGTGAAGGGCTACGGGACAAAGGCAGCGGTAGAGGGAAAGTATAAGGCTGGAGAGACAGCGCTCGTGATTGATGACCTCATAACAACAGGGGCGAGCAAGTTCGAGGCGATTGCGCCGCTCGAAAAGGAAGGCCTCAAGGTGAAGGACGTGCTCGTGCTGGTGGACAGGGAGCAGGGAGGGAAAAAGGAGCTTCTCAATGAGGGCTACCATCTGCACTCAGTGTTCACAGCGAAGGAGCTGCTTGAGATATTGAACGCCCACAACAAAGTCGACGCCCTGCTCTACGACAGCGCCAAAGCCTATTTTGACAACCCTGAGAAATGGCAAGATGGGAAGTGAACAGGATGCCGGAAAACAGCATGACAATAAAAATCCCCCGCAGCATCGTCCCGGCGTGCGACATGGACGACCTCAAGGGTTTCGAAAAGCTGGTCAAGAAAACCGACAATGTCAAAGGTATTGGGGCGTATAAGGTTGGCTTTGAGCTTGGCCTCAAGTATGGCCTGCCGAAAGTGGTTGAGGCGGCGCGGAAGCACACCACAAAGCCCCTCATTTACGACCACCAGAAGGCAGGCACCGATGTCCCTTTCACAGGGGAGAAGTTCGCGAAGGTTTGCAAGGAGGCCGGCATCGATGCAGTGATTCTTTTCCCGCAGGCAGGGCCAGCAACGGAGAAGGAATGGATAATGGCGTGCCACCGCGCGGAGCTTGGCGTAATTGTGGGTGGGGAGATGACGCACGAGAAATATCTTGCTGCGGACGGCGGGTTCCTGCAGGATGACGCGCCCCGGAGAATGTACGAGGTCGCTGCCGAGAACGGCGTATTTGAGTTTGTGGTGCCCGGGAACAAGCCGGAAAAAATCCTCGCTTACAGGAAATTCTTCGAATCGAAGGGAATCCAACCAGTGCTCTACTCGCCAGGCCTTGTCGCGCAGGGAGGCAGCATCTCCGAATCCGGGAAGGCTGCAGGGGAGAGGTGGCACGCTATAGTAGGCAGGGCGCTGCTTGAGGCAAAGGACAGGAAGAAAATGGCTGAAGAGCTGTGCTCGGAAATCACAAAGTGATTATTCTTATGAAAACCCGCATCGCTGTCCCGATAGCTTCAACCACCATCAAGCAGGCGCTAAAAGACATCGCTCAGGCTAACAAGGTGGCAGACATCATCGAGCTGCGCCTCGATTTCCTGAAGGCGGCGCCAAAACCCAAAGACATTCAGGTGCTCATAAAAGCCTGCAAAAAGCCCGTGATTTGCACATGCAGGCCAATCCACGAGGGAGGGAAGTTTTCAGGGAGCGAGGACGAAAGAGCAGCCATCCTACATGACGCCATCGGGGCCGGGGCGGATTTTGTGGATGTGGAAATAAGCTCAGGTGGAAATTTCAGGAAAGAGATTTTTCAGCTGGCAGACGAAAAAGGGGTGAAGGTGATTCTCTCTGCACATTCCCTCGACAGGACCCCGGACCGCGAGGAGCTTGACGACCTCGTCAAATACATGGCCACGGAAAAGCCGTTTGCAATCAAAATCGTCGGCATGGCCCAGACGGAAAAGGACAACGACAGGATAATTGATTTCCTTCGCCAGCACAACCGCAAAGGCATCAAGTTCATCGCGTTCTGCATGGGGGAGAAGGGAAAACGCTCACGCATTGAATCGGTGAGGCACGGCTCATTCCTCGCATTCGCCTCGCTCGGGAAAGGGAAGGGCTCGGCGAAAGGGCAGATTGACGTCAAGGAAATGCGCAAGCTCTTTCCAGAATAATGCATTTACCTGTTATGGTCCTGGCCCATGTCGGGCTTCTGGCGGACTTACCTGTTTTTATTGATAAATCCCCTAATATAGCCATGGCGGCACACAACCTGAAGCTCGACTCGAAGGGTAGGGTAATCGTGCCCAACGCATTCCGGGAAGCGCTAGGTATCAAGCCGGGTCAGAACATAGAGGCGCACCTCGACAAGGACAATGGCAGGATAATGCTGTTCCCCATCGAGAAGGCCACCAAAAAGCTCTCAATCCGCTTTGGTGATGCCCCCGGCTCGCTGGCGAATGTCGCCCATATCCTTTCCCGCAACAAAGTGGACCTCATCTACACCTCCTCGAGGAGCCTGAAGAGGGGCAAGGAAGCCGAGTGGGAGGTGATAGCGGATTTCTCCAAGACCAACATCGCAAGGCTTAAGATGGAGCTTGGAAAGGAAAAGGGCGTGAAGGGCTTCAGGCTCGAGAGGCTTGAAAAGTAATGTTTATAAAGAGTGGCGCCCAATAGGTAATAATGAATCCCACTTTTTTCCCACTTTTGCAAAGTGAGCGTATTCACCTCTGAGCACCGCGGGCTGAAGCCCGCGGGGTCTCATAAGAGACCGCCAACGGAAACAACCCCGACCTCCAAACTACTATCTGAAGAGGGCGGGGTCGTTTGGGTTGCTGAACCGCAGGCCAGGGATGCCTTAGCCTCAATCGACTGCAGTGGTCGCCTTCATCCTCAGCCCCAAGAACTCGGGGCTCAGGGCAATGAGGGACAGGGCGTTCGGATTTCTCAAGAACACAGACAAGGCAAAAATAATTGAGCTGCGCGGCGAGGACATACCATTCATGGCGGAGGAGTATGCCAGGAAGGGGAAAAATGCCATCGGGCTTACAGGCGAGGACCTTTTTAGGGAGTATTGCCAGGGAGGCAACGGCTCGGGACTGCAGGTAATTGAGCGGGTAGAATGGAACGACCCTGAAGCGGTTTATGGCAAGCCCACGCTCTGCCTCCTTGGCCCGAAAGGGAAAAAGCTCAGCGAATTGCCGAAAAGCCTCTCAGTTTGCATTTCTGCAAAGTACAGGAACACTGCGGAGTCATACCTTCGCAGGCTCGAAGGGCAGGGCTTTTTATTAAGGAAAATTTACGTTTCAGGCTGCGTCGAGACAGGGTATTCGGAGGGGATTTCTGACCTCGCAATAGACATAGTGTACAGCGGCGCCACTATGGAGAGGAACGGGCTTGAGGTCTATGAAAAAATACAGGAAAGTGACTTTGTAATCCTTAGCGGAAAAACAGGATACGCAGGAGTATCTCCCAGACAGGGCATTTTGGGCATTTCAGAATATTCTCCGCCGCTCGGTGGGAGAAAGGGCAAGCTTCGCCTCGACTTCAATGAAAATACTGCTGGCTGCTCCCCAAAAGTGCTTGAGGCGTTCAGGAAAATTGGCATCGATGATATTTCCTCTTACCCTGAATATGAATCCTTCACCTCAGAGCTTGCGGCCTACCTGAAGGTTGGAAAGAATGAGCTGCTCCCAACAAACGGCTCTGATGAGGCAATTAAGCTTGTCATGGATGTTTTTGTGGAAGCCGGCGATGAGGTGGTTATTCCTGAGCCGACTTTCAAGCTTTTTGGGGTATATGCACAGATGGCTGGCGCAAAAATCTCAAAAGTGTTGTACAATGAAGACCTGAGCTTTCCAACGGAAAATATTATCCAAGCGATGGATTCAAGACCGAAACTCCTTGTGCTTGTAAGCCCGAACAGCCCGACAGGGACGGCAATCAGCGAAGCTGACCTTGAAAGGATTCTTGGGAGGGCGAAAAACTCGACAGTGCTTCTCGACGAGGCTTATTGGCAGTATTGCGGAAAAAGCGCGAAAGAAAAAATCTGGAAGTTCCCGAACCTGATTATCATGCAGACATTCTCCAAAGCTTTCGGGCTCGCCGGCCTTCGCCTGGGCTACCTGGTTGCGAATCCGGGCACAATCAGGTTCATAAAAAAGGGCGCATCCCCTTACAGCGTGAACACAATTGCAATGAAGGCTGGCCAGGCGGCAATGCAGGATGCCGATTTTGTGGAGAACTATGTCGCGGAAGTTAGAAAAAACAGGGAATACGTTTCGGCAGAACTGGAGGCTCTTGGCATCAAAACCTATCCTTCGGAAGCGAATTTTATAGTGGCAAGGTTCGGGGAAAATGCGGCCACCATTTGCCGCAAGCTAAGCGAAAATGGGGTGCTTGTGAGGGATGTTGGGCAATATCCGTTGCTCGGCGGCTGCCTGAGAATAACCATTGGCACCTCAGGGCAGTGCGAAATCCTGCTAAACCGCGTTAAATCCGCGCTCAGGCCGCAGGCGCTCATCTTTGACATGGACGGCGTGCTCGTTGACGTAAGCGGCTCTTACCGGCTCGCAATAAAGAAAACCGCAGAGTATTTCACCTGGGCCGAGGTTGGGATGCAAGAAATACAGGAATTCAAGGAGCGCGGGGACTGCAACAATGACTGGGATTTGACAGAAGCAATAATTCTTAAAAGGGGAAAAAAGGTCGAAAAGGAAAAAATAGTGGAAAAATTCCAGGAAATTTTTGAGGGCGAAAATCTCGCGCAGAACGAAAAGCTGCTGCTCAAAATTGCCGCGCTCCCAAAACTGCGCAACAGCTTCAGGCTCGGCATCGTGACAGGAAGGCCAAGAAAGGAGGCATTGGCCACCCTGAAGAAATTCGGCATTGAAGGCTTCTTCGATGCGGTTGTCACAGGCGATGACATCCCTAAAGCGATGGGGAAGCCAAACCCCTGCGGAATTGAGACGGCAATAGGCATTCTGGGTGCCCAGAGCGCATGCTACTTCGGGGATGCTGTTGACGACATGGAAGCTGCAGTGAGGGCAAAAATCACCGCAATAGGGGTGCTGCCTCCATTGGTTAAATCCACAAAGCTTGCGAAACTGCTTGCAGAAAAGGGCGCAGTGAAGGTTGTGAAAAATGTGGATGAGGCGCTGGAGGGGTTTACATGAGAAAGGCCGCTGTGAGCCGCACAACAAAGGAAACCCAAATTACTGTCCAGCTAAATGCTGACGGAAAGGGAAAGGCTAGGGTGAAGACTCCAATCGGCTTCTTTTCGCACATGCTAGAAACATTTGCCAAGACAGGCGCATTTGACATTGACCTTGCAGCGAGCGGGGATTTGGATGTTGACCAGCACCACACGATTGAGGACACCGGCCTTGTGCTGGGGCAGGCATTCAGGGAAGCGCTCGGCGACAAGAGAGGCATAAACAGGGCGGGGTTTTTTGTGTATCCCATGGACGAGGCT
>SBBR01000032.1 GCA_005239615.1 archaeon | reverse complement strand
TTTCTCCCCCAATGCCGCCATGCTCGCGTTCGTCATCATAGAAAGTGAGGTAGGCGGTTTGTTTTTTGTTGAAATCGTCGAGGTTCTTGAATTTTTGTGGCTTGATGAGTTCCTCTTTCACTGACCTTATTGCCCGCTCTATTTTTGCATTTTTGTTTGCTGCCCGAAAGGAATGAAGGATAATTTGATTCCTTGCTCTTTACAGAAGTAGCCGAACTTGTTGGTGCATCTGCGCATTTTCTTTCGCAACTTGTGTTTTTGTACTTGCGTTTTAGCAGGTACACGAACTGGGTTCCGTTGTCAACCCGGATCTCATCTGGCTTGCCGTGTTTCTTTATCACCCGTTTAACAAAATCGATTGCATTATCAGAATTTTTGTGTTTGTATGCGTATGCAAATAGGGTTCGCGTACAATCGTCTATTCCGACGTAATCGTACGTTTTACCCACGCCCTTGATTCTGAATTCCTTGATATCGAGGCGCCATAGCTGGTTGAACATTTTTTTGGTTCTATCCGGTCTGCGCCTCCATTTTCTCTTTTTCTTGTATCCCGAGAGCCCATGCTTTTTCAGCCAGCGCTTAACCGTGGTAGGGGTTATTTTTACCCCGTGTTTTCTTTTCAATCTCCATGAAATCCTTTTGTAACCCATTTCCTCCGTGCGGAGCTTGAGAAGCAATTCTTCTACTGGTCTGGTAACCTTCAATCTTTCCCGCCTGTTTTTCGCACGGGCATCACTCAACGATTCAATCGAACCATCGAACCGTTTTAACCAGCCAAAAATAGAACGCAAGCTGACTTCATACTTTTCCGCCAATTCAACCGCAGTATGGCCTTGCTTATACTCATTGATTGCCTGAAATTTTGTTTGCACGGAAACCAACCTCAACCACCCACAAAAGTAGGTAGCCAAACCGTGCAAAAATCATGTGTACCTTTTCATGCAAGAATCAAGTGTACCCTACGGCTATGCACTAAATGTCTCGCAGACAAAACTCTACTAGAATGTATCGATGGGAGATCTGTCGTTCCTGGGGGCTTTACTGAAACCTGCATAGAAGTTAACTTACAAAACACCGACCCAGTCCAATGTCCGCGCGAAAGGTATTTGGAAGAAATGTATAATACACAAAATGCGCTTGCAAATGACTGGCATAAATGTTGGATATTCGAATGGGAAGACGAAATAGCCAAAGCTGCTAGGGTAGCAACACATGAATTGGGGCACATATTTGGAGCCAACGACAAATACGATGGGTTTGCATGCATAGTTCCACCAATAGAATCGAAATATGCGGATTTGATGTGCGCCCATTTGTATGATCAAAAAACAAATTCTTGGAAAGATGCAGGCATAAAATATACAAAAATAGGTGAATCGACAGCCAAAGAAATCGGGTGGATAGACCTCGATTGGGATGGTACAAAAGAAGTATATGACAAGTGCCCTTGGAATAAAGAAAAAAACTGTTAGGAAGGGTCTATAAGGATTTTTATTTCTTGGAAATGGGAAGCGTCGGAAGCGTCAGGTTTTTTGCTGAAACCACATACAAACCCTAATGTCCGACGACCTTTGTGTCCCTTACACGAAGGCCGTTATCCTCCCGGTGTAGTACACCTCCATTGGAATTTATGGGTGCCAAAGGATAAGTTTCGGCAAAAATCTTACGTGCATCTCATTTTTTTGAATTCTTTTAGCACGGCGATTCCTGCGGGTGTTAGTTCTAGGTAAATCGGTTTGCCTTTTGGGTTTGTTTCTTTAAGATAACCGTTTTCAGCCAATAAGTCGACGTGTTTTTTTATTCCCACATGGCTCATTTTTAGTTTTTCCGCAATTTGTTGGAGGAAACACGGTTCCTTTTTTTTGTTGCATTGGTGTACGGCGTTGAGTATTTTTACTCTGGTGCCGGCTCCTTTGCTCCAGTAGAACAAGACTGTTTTGTCCATTTTTTATTCCTCTAGTTCTTTGCCGATTTTTTCTCGGATTTTCTTCATAGAGAAGTACAGTCCGAATGTGGCGTAGGCGAGTGAGAACATTCCGGTGATTTCCGCGACTTCTTTTACAATGAACTGGGTTTCTGAGGCGATGCCTAGGAAGTCTTTTGAAACGAGGTGCGCGACCGCAAACATCAGGGCTGCGATGAGGAAGAATAGCCAGTATTTTGCGCCGCTGGTTTCTTTCGAGAGCATGAACGAATAGTAAATTGCTCCAAGTGAAAATAATGTGGATATTATTGAGAGTATTATTTCGAGAGTCATTGCCAAATCACCCGTTTAAATCGGGTGCCGTTCTCCTTAAATAAAATGCTTTTGCAGGGGCGCTGCTGTGCCGGTTTTCGGCTAGATTTCGGAGTAACCTCTGAAAATCCTTTTTAATTAAAGAAGGACAAGTTAATGCGTAAACCTTTTGGAGGTGGTTTGGAATGGATAAAAAGTTCTTGGCTCTTGGAGTAGCAGGTTCTTGATTTTCGTTGTCGGCACGGTCTTTGCCGCTGCCAGCGCACCCTTGCCAATGGGAAATGGTAGCACGGGTCAGATGCACGGGCAAATGACCACAAGCATTACAGGCACTGGCGTGAATCAGTCAATGGATAAAATGCATGAACAAATGGCCAAAAGCGTCACCGACCCGGAGTTGAGGGCGTCTTTGGACAAAATGCACAAGGGCTGCATTCAGGGAAATGGCGAAGGCAATGAAGGCCACAACATGAACCATGCACAAGCGCCCGGAACTGGCCACATGATGATGCATTAGCACCCCCATTCATGTGGTTTTCAGGGGAACTGACCCGGCTTCGGTCGACAGGCTCACAGTCAAAAGGGAGCCGGGCTGTTCTTCCAGGCAACCATTTTGTGGGCCGATTGGGGTCTTTCGCTCAGTTGTTTTAAGGTTAATCTTGGGAATAGGTATTTATGCCCATTTCCAGACAGTTGATGTATTGGCTTTTCGTGAGTTCGAAGGGAGGGCTTAACCGGGCTAAAATGGTTTTGGCGTTGAAGGAGAGGCCTATGAACCTTAATCAGCTCGCGGAAAAAATGGGGTTGCATTATACCACTGTAGAACATCATGTGAAAGTCCTGGCGAAGCATGGTTTTTTGGTGGTGAGTTGTGATGATTATGGCAAGGCTTATTTTTTGTCTCAGGATTTAGAGGATGCTTATGGAGAATTCGAGAGAATCGCCCGGAAAATCAGGTGAAGACAGGTTCGGCACCTACGTGCTTTACTCAGGCTTAGCCATAGTGCTTGTCGTTATTGCGATTTGGATGCTATCACAATTGTTTGGCTTGACCGCGGCCCACCACAATGCCCTGCACAATTCTTTTTACGTGAACATGGCTGCGATTTTTTCCGTCCTGAACATTTTACTGCTTGGTTATTTGCTTGCAAAGTACATGGAAGTGTACTTCGAGACCAAAACTGAATTTACTCTGGGGCTGATACTCCTGATTGTGGCGATGCTCGCGCACTCCATAACCTCAAACCCATTATTCTACTTTAACCTTGGTTTTGGAGCCATGACCGGGCCATTTGCTTTTATACCGGTAATATTCACAACAGTTGCCTCATTGACGCTTGTTTACTTGGTTAAACAATAGGGGCTGCTGTGCGGTTTCTTTCAAATGAAATCTGAAAAATTCTTTGCGCCGGTTATTTTTTTGGTGAAATAATACCAGAGGACTAGAACAAATATTGTCGTGGAAAACCATGACACGACGTGTGTTATTCCTGCGGCGTTCGTGCCGAATTCCTTTCCAGTCCAGAGGACTGCGAGTACCCTGAAATAATTCAGGAAAATTAGCATGGAAGCCCCGGCCAGAAAAATGAGGGTTTTCCTCTTTAAACCGGATTTTTTTAGCGAGTAAACGATTGCCGCGAGGATGCTGGTGCTTACAAGGCCTGTGCAGGATGGGGTTATCTCGAAAACCCCGTCTTTTACAAAAACAAGATTTTCGGAGCTGGGCAAACCCAAATCTTATTGTAATCGGCCATTACCGGATGAAGGTCGAGATAGAGCCGCAAAATGATGGGTCGCTGCTCCGCGTGTCCATTGACTACGATTTGCCGGCAGCCAATGCCTGGATAGGTAGGCTGTTTCAATCATTTCCCTATTCAAAAACCCTGAATACATATTGAAGTTCAACCGCTGCAGTTTGCAATATGCTCAACTCAGTTAAGCCGCCGTTCTAATTTAAAAATGCCGCAGGGCAGAATCAGTTCTTTAAGGCGGGTTTGGTAATCTCCAGATTGCATGAATTGTTCTGGGTGCACCATGCCTCGCATTTTTCCGCTATGGCTTTGTCGGCATACTTTAGGCCGCAGGCTTCGCACTGGAAGTTTTTTCCGATTCTTTTTACCATTTACTGAATCACCTTTGCTGATAATATAAAATAGTTCGGCTAAACTCAGAGCTTGCTTCTTATTCTCTTTATGTCGAGCCCTTCTTTCATGAGCTCGTTGTCGAGGCGCATTTCCTCGATTGTATCAAGTTCCTCCAACTGCACTGGCAGCAGGCCGAAAAAACCCGCCCGTATGGAGTGTAGGAATCTTTTCGCGCTGAAAAAGCCGCTCTTTAGGTGGAGCAACTCATGTAGCAGCACAATCCTGATTTCTTCGTTGTTGAAATTTTCAATCATTCCGGTTGAAATGAAAATCTTTTTCTTGAGTGCGGAAACGACGAATGCTGATTTGTTCGCGTCCTCGAAAAGATAAAGCCCCGGGTTTTTTATCCCGAGCTTAGATGCTTCTTCGGCGAGCATTCTCTCGACTTTTTTGTCAATGCGCCTGCGCAGGCCTATCTGAGCAATAAATGGCGTGAAAATATATGATGTGGCAAAAAACACCAGTATGAAAAAGAGGATGGTTGTATGGATTGCATTGAACATCCCTGCGTCATGGTTGCCTGAAGAAATATAGAGTGTTGTGAGGAAGGAAAAAATGCTTGTGAGCAGGGCGGTCTTGAGGAACAAGTTCCATTTCATTGAGAGCTTGCGGTGGAAGAAAATGAGTGCTATCGCGCTCAGGGCGATGATGGCAATTAGGGAATAGTTCAGGTATGCGATTGGGGTTCCCTGCGCGATGACACAACTATTGATGCATGCCAGTTCGGAAGCCAATCACAAGACCCCCCTTACAGGTTTTTCCTCAGGTAGGCAATTGAGGGCTCGCCGAATGTCTCTTTGAGGAAACTCAGGAACTTCTTAGAAATCCTGTTTGCGATCTCGTCCCTGGTTATTTTCGCGCCGTACCTGTATTTGAGGCCGCCCTTGCCCTTTTCTATGTCCCTTTCTACAAGGCCGCGCGAGTACATCCTGTCGAGCGTGACCGAGATGGTAGTGTATGCCACCTTGTTCTTTTTCTTTACAAAGTCGTACACGTGCCTGCAGGTCTTCTTCTCCTTGCCGTCCCAGAGGCACTCGAGTATGTCGGCTTCCAGCCCGCCCACTATGGAGTTGAGGCCTTTCTTGTCAAAGTTTATTTTTGATAGTTCCATAACGCCACTATATCCCATATCAGCCCCCTAGTGGGGATAAACAGAACTCGTTGCAATACCTTTAAAAATGTAATGCTTTACACTAATTGTAAAGCTTTATGCTTTTTGAAGGGAATCCGATGACACACAAACAAAAACACGAACACGAAGGGCGTGCAATCGATGGTGTTCAGGTACCAACCGAACAAAACGCCCCGCAAAATGAAAACGCCCCGAAAATAATGGTGGCTCTGGCAGCCCTCCTTGTGCTTACAGTATTCGTCCAGGCGTTCAACTTCACCCAGCAATCGCAAATCAATTCGCAGCTGGAAAACCAATACGCCGCACTTTCCCCCGGCACACAAAGCCCTAATGGCACTGCGATTGACATGTCAGGCTGGACCGAGAACGAGAAAATGAACTATGAAATGCACGGCATAATCCCTGCAAGGGCGGCGGCGAGCGCGGGTGGACAAAGCGCCACTGCAGCTCCGCCGGCGGTGGGCTCCATTGATGTTTCCCCGAAAGGGGTTCCGCGGGTTTATGGAGCCGAGCTGGGCGTAAGCTTTGATGACGTTTCCCCAAACGACCCGCGAAAAGCTGATGAAACAATAGCCATGCTGTCGGCGTTTGACCAGGAAAAAAGCGGGAAATTCATTGACCTGCAGGGCGAAAAGCTCCAGCGTTACATAAAAATAGCCTCGCAGATTTCGTGTGAATACTGTTGCGGCGCCCAGAGCATCATTTTCCCCAACGGGCAGGCGGCTTGCAGCTGCGCGCACAGCTATTCCATGAGGGGCCTTGCGAAATACTTGCTCGAGAAGCATCCCAGCGAGTTCACAGACGACCAGATTCTCGAGGAGCTCGGCAAGTGGAAAACCCTGTACTTCCCCGGTGCCCTCTCACAGAAGGCACAGGTGCTCAAGGACAAGGGGATAGAGTTGAATTACATCAACCTTGCCTCGAACAAGTACAGGGGGATTGAAAAAGGTGCTGAAGGCGGCGGCCCTATGGTCGGGGGCTGTTGAAATGAATAAAGAGTTTTCGAGTATCATACGGCAAAAGGAGGTTGGAACTTGACATCAACAATCGAATATCTCGCATTGGGAGCGGTGGCAGTGGTGCTAGTCGTTTCCATTGTCCAGGCAGTGCAACTATCAGGACTGAACGAAAAAGTGGGACAGCAGAATACCCTTATGGCATCATTCGTGTCAGGTGCAAGTACGGCGGGCATTACATCCCAGGCAGGCGCTCCAGCACAAAACTCTGTGCCAAGGCAGGCAACACAGGCTCCCGGCCAGCAAATGGTTGGCGGATGCTGACTAAGATGAGCCGGGGTCACAATGGCAAGCAAGTTAATTCTGGGTTTGTTTTTGATTGCCGTGGTGGCTTTCGGAGGCTGCCTTGAGCAGGCGGAAAAGAAAGCCAATCAATGCACCCTCAAAGGGTGCGCAACGGACGTGAATGGTAAAAATCCGGTTCAAGACACCAACAGTGCCCTTGCGACAAAATGGAAGGACCTCAATATTGCAACAGAAAAAAGCCATGATGAGCTGCTGCAGGAAAAAGTCGCCCCAAGCAAAGGTATTGTATTGCCAGTAAAATGGGGCAATGTCCTTGTAAAGACGGTGGAATCGGGGGCAATAGACCTTAACGTATACAAGGCATCACTGGCGCGCAACAGGGTCAAACTCACGCCGGAACATGAAAAGCTTCTTTTAGAGGGGAGTGATGAGAACATTTTCTTCACTCCCGAGAATGCCTACTTTAACCTGACTATGCTCTGGGCTTTGGGCCTGGTGAACGAGAATCCGATTCTCACCAATGGAAAAATCTCCGAGTATGGCGACAAGAAGGCTTATTTTGCATCCACAGGCGGATGGGGTCTTGGCACAAAAACAGGCGGAGAACTGCTCGCAAGCGCGAAAATAATCAAGCTGACCCCAGAACAGCAAAAAGTCGTGGAGGATGTCGCGGCAAGCACCTACAGGCCCTGCTGCAGCAACCCAACAGGCTTTCCGGATTGCAACCATGGCATGGCGGCGCTCGCGCTTGCCGAACTCATGGCTTCGCAGGGCGCCACGAAAGAGCAGATTTATGGCGCGCTGCTCGTGGCCAACTCTTACTGGTTCACCCAGAACTATGTGAGCATTGCGCAGTACCTTGAGGAAAATGGAAAGGATTTTAGCAAGATGGATGCAAAAGAACCTTTGGGTTATGATTACTCCAGCCAAAATGGCTTTAGCAAGATTAGAAATTCACTGAAAAAC
>SBBR01000070.1 GCA_005239615.1 archaeon | reverse complement strand
TTGGCACGAAATCTATGTTCCATATAGGGATGTGCTTCGCCTCCAGCGCGAGAGCCAGCTTCTTCATAAATCTCTCCCCAAGTTCCCCGGAACCTATGCTCACGCAGTCGCCGTCCTTGACATACCTCACAATCAGTGCCTCTATGTGGTCGTCGTGCATGCCACAGAATTACTTTAAAGGAGTATTTAATCATTCGCAGAAAAACAATGGTTTTAAACCGAACCTATGTAGAATTGTTTCGGCAGCGCCCGCGTAATGGCGAACCTTTTTGCATTTTGCCATTCCTTTGTGGCGTTGCCGGTGGGTGGAGGAGAAAGTATGGTGATAGTTAAGCTTGACAGAGTGCCTAAGCCGAGGCAGGCCGCAAAAGGCCCTGAAAGAAGGTGCATGAACTGCGGAGGGGCCATCGACAGCCCCTTCGGCAGCATTGACGCGCGAAGGTTCTGCTGCTCAAACTGCAAGGAAGAGTACATGGCCGGGCCGAAATAGAGGCTATTTTTGACTTTTTCGATTTGCTGAAAGGAGCCGAGAGCGGGAATTGCACCCGCGACCTGTCGATAATTGTCAGCCCAGCTCTCAGCAAGGACACATACCAATCGACTGCTCCACTAATTGAGCTATCTCGGCAACTTAGTAAGATTTTTACTTCCGCAAACAATAAAAAACCGGTTTCAGGTGCCCTTGAGCAAGGCCCTTATTCCAGCCGCGTCGCCGATAGGGAACTCATTTTCGCTCCCCGATGCCATGTCCTTCACCTTCACCCTGCCGGACTTCACCTCGTCCTCGCCAATCACCGCCACAAATGGAATGCCTTTCCTGTTCGCGTAATCGAGCGCCTTCTTCACGCCACGCCCCATCACATCCATCTCCGCCGCAACGCCGAGCGCCCTCACTTTCGCGCCGAGCCTCGTAGCCGCAGAGAAAGCCAGTTCCGAGACAGGTATTACAAGAAGGTCAGAGTTAGGGCCCATCGTGAGCGTTGCGGCGAGCGCGTCGTAGAGCCTGTCCACGCCGAAGCTGATTCCCACGGCAGGCGTTGGCTGGCCGCCATAAACAGAGATTAGATTGTCATACCTTCCCCCTCCTCCCACGCTGGGGCCTTTCTCGACCGACACCTCGAAAACTATGCCTGTGTAGTACTCAAGCCCGCGCGCGAGGCTCACGTCGAATTCCACTTCATTGAGCCCGTTCTCCACGCAGAGCCGGAGCACCTCTTCGATGTTCTTCACGCCTTCGCTCTCCGGTACCATGTCCTTCACGGCATCGAGAGAATTCGCCCTTATCTGCTCGAGGATGCCAACAGGGATACCCTTCTCCACAAGCTCCTTCTCCACGCCTTTGTCGCCAATCTTGTCCAGCTTGTCGATGCTCCTGAAGCACTCCTTGACCTGCTCTGGGGCCACGCCGCACTTTTTCGCAAGGTCCTCGAGTAGCTGCCGGTTGCTCACCCTGACCCTGAACGCGAAGCCCAGGCCTAGCATCGCTTCGCAGTACATCTGCACGCACTCGAAGTCCGCGAGCACTCCATTTGCACCAATTATGTCCGCGTCTGCCTGCGTGAACTCCCTGTACCGCGCGGCCTGCGGCTTGTTGTAGCGGTAAACAGTGCCGATGCAATACCTCCTGAAAGGCCTCGGGATAGATGGGTCAGATGCCACCACCCGGGCAAGGGGCACCGTTAGGTCATACCTCAGGCCGAGCTCCCTCTCACCCTTGTCCTTAAAACAGTAAATCTCTTCCTTCACGGCTTCTCCCCCAGCGCCCTTCGCCGCGAGCAGGCTGTATTCCTCCACAATGGGCGTCTGCAGCGGCTCGAAGCCATACCTCTCGAAGAGTCCGCGCAGGAAGTCCTCGATGAACTGCTTCCTGCGGCACTGCTCCGGGAGGAAGTCTCGCATGCCCTTTACAGTTTCAAACTTCATGTTTATACCAACCAACATTCCTTTTTTTTGGCGACCGTCTATCCTTTTTAGCGCTTTTGCAACTTTCTTTCATTTAAAGAAAGAAGTGGCAAAAAGGTGGCCACCGGGATTTGAACCCGGGTTCCAGGCTCCACAGGCCTGTGTCTTGAACCAAGCTAGACGATGGCCACCATACAGGGATTTTATTCTTCCCTCCTCCCTGACGCCAAAAGGCCCAAGGCAAGGAATCTGAAAACTGCATTCTGCTGGATAAGGGTGTTGATAGGACAATCAGCAATCGATGTGAAGTAAATCCCTTTCCATAATTACTATTCACGGCATTTGGTTTAAATAGGTTTGCAGAAGCCCAGTCGTGTTATGTTGAAGTATGCGTGGGCTTGAGCTTCCTGTGCAGGAATTTCCTTCCTTTTTTCCCGGCATAATCCGAGACAATGTGCCCGTTTCCACTGAGGATATACTTGTAGCTGAGCAGCACTTCCGCTCCGCTCGGGCCACGCGCGTGTATTTTTCCCGTCGAAATCCCTATCTCCTCTCCCTTTCCGTACCTGTACCGGTCGGCAAACCTTGTCGAGGCGTTCCAGTAAACGCCAGCCGAGTCAACAGCGCCCAGGAATTTTTCGGCATTGTGCGGATCCTGCGTGATTATCCAGTCGGTGTGCCCTGAGCCGAACCTGTTGATGTGAGAAATTGCTTCATCCACGCTGCCCACGGTTTTGATTGAGAGCATCATGCCGCTGTACTCGGTTTTCCAGTCGCCTGCGCCTGCCTTCCTGGCCTTAAAGCCGTGTTTCCTGAGTATACCAAGTGCCTTCTTGTCCGCGCCTGCAGCTCCGTGAGGACCGCTCCCTCATCGCCCTCCACGAGCTTAAGCACCTTTCCCGCAGGCTGCTCGAAGTAGGTGTCGGTGCTCGAAACCCCCTTCAGGAATTTTGCACCTAGCTTCCTGAAACCTTGTTCAGTTTTTTTGTAATCCGAAAGCTTTAGTTTCATTTCCTGCGCCATTTACAAATCCTCCATAGTAATTGTTTTTACAAAGTTGCCCGTATTCGGGTGTTGTTCAGACCGACTTATATCAGAGAACATTAATAACTGAACAAATCATTCACCTCTGCATAACTGCAAATTGCCGTAAAATGCCCAAAAATTAATGCAATTTGCTATTATTGCGGGAGACAGGATTCAGAACCAGCCTTTTGAAAAAGGCTGGCGAAAACCGCCAATTTCTATGCGATGCTGACACTTTTCTTTTCCGTCAACTCTTTTCTTTCCTTGTCCACTCCGTGGACCGAGTTGTGTCAACAAAAGAAAAGGGTTGCGGGAGGCAGGATTCGAACCTGCGGAGCCACTGAGGCACAGGGTGTCCTAAACAGACCGAATTGTATTCATCCGTTTTCTAAGCCCTGCGGAATTGACCACTATCCGACTCCCGCGTAAAGGACTTTTGGGCAGGGAATATTTTAAACCAGCGGCTCCGCTTTTCAGAGCCTGTCCAATGGGTGGGTGGCTCACTGCATTGTGGTTGGCGGCACACCAACTATACTTGGCCTTAGCGTGACCCGCAGCTGCTGTCTTGCGGAAACGTCAAATGCCATAGGCACGTCCAGCTTCGCCGCGACAAACCACTGTATGCCGTTGTTGCCCATGTCGCGGAGGAAGCCCATCACCCCTCCGATGAGGCCGCTGTCGTACTGGGTTGTGTTGAGTATTCCATCTGGAACCGTGAATTTGAACTGGTACTGCATTGGCATGCCTGCCCTGTACTCCTTCTCTGAGTCGAGGCGCTCCTCCTTTTTATAGAGAATCCTCGTGTAGCTGCTCTTCCCCCGCCTCTCCCGCTTCTGCGCCCAGAACTCAACCATAACGCCACGCGCCTTAATGGGTTCGTTGAGCGAGAGGGACGCACTGCCCTCAATAACTTCTCCCGGGTGGAGGTCGGTGCGGTTCAGCCGCAGCTCTATTTTTCCCGCGCCTATTCCGAGGATTGACATTAAGCAATCACCTGTTCAAACATTGTTTAAGGCTTTGGTAAGTTCATGCGATTGGCTTTGAGGTTTCCTATTGAATTATCCACTATCGCGATACGCTCCCGCAGGGATTCGAACCCTGATCTCAAGCTCGTTGCGAACCCTTTCCGTTGAGGCTTTTCTTCCGCAGAAAAAAGGATCACCGCAAGCTCGCATTCTATCCAGGTTATACTACGGGAGCGCGAATAATGTAAAATTACTGCCTGGGCAGAGTTTAAAATTGGTTGTTTTTGCTCCGTCACGTGAACCTGATAGATTCATAGTTCGGCCAGCTCGTCATAAAATTCTTTGTATTGTTTGATGTGTCTTCTCACTATTCATATTATGTCATCCCACTCTGCCATTGTGATGGGTTCCCTTTTCCCCTTGACCTTGATTTTTTTCATTCAGTTCCCTCTTGTGTGGTTAGCTATCCATGTTACTATTCCATCCATCGAAGTCTTCGGCTTTACCGACCATTAGACCACATTGAATCTTGATGCCTCCCCGACATCCATTTTCTTTCCGTTAAGTTCTAGGAATGCGAGCATTGATTCAAAAGCCGTTCTCTTGTTCCCGTCCATAAACGGGCGCCTTCTGGAAATCTCCATAAGGAGTGTCGCAGCCTTCCTGTCAACCCCGCGTGTTTCAGCCACTTTCCAAACTATGAATTCCAACGCTCTGTCGCTTCTGAGTTGCCCCCCAGCAAACTCGACATTGATGCTTATTATGGCCTCTTTTGAAAGCGTTTTCGCATAGATTTTTGGCATTGCACAAATTCCGTAAACTACAGAATCTAGGCATATGTTTTTGCGAACCCGCATTCATAGCAGATGGATGACCTTGCCTTCGTGCATGACAAGCGTCGTCTCCGCTTGCGTCACGGTTTTGCCCTCTTCCTCTTTGAGGAGCGGGAATGCCATTATGCAGCCCTTCTGCATCAGTTCGCGCATCCCGACCTTTCGCGCGAAGTCGGTCATCTTCAACTCCCTCTGAACCCAGCGTTCGGCAAAGGGCAGGGTTTTGTAATTCTGTTCCACGAATTCGAGTATCTTCCTCGCCTCCTGTCCCCGCACTGGCCGCTTCTCCTTAATCTGGAAAATCTCGGCCTGCGAGCCCTCTCGGACATAGCCCTTGCCGTCGGTGGCAAAAGGCTCTATCGCAAATGCCACCCCGTCCTCAATAATGGTACTGGCCTTGTTGTCGATGTTAGGTATGGATGGAGGGGTGTGTGCGTCATACACTCCAACGCCATGTCCAGAGAGGTTCTCTATCGGCCTGAATCCCGCGGCTTTTAGCGTCGCCTCGACTTCCTTTCCTATCCTGCCGACTTCGAGGCCTACTTTCACAAGCCCGACGGCCTTCTCAAGTGCATCCTCCGCTGCATTCACCATCGCCCCGTGCCTGCCGGAAAAGTCAATCGTGGAGGCAGAGTCGGCAATGAACCCATCGACGTGCACGCCAATATCAACCTTAATCACGTCATTTTCCGAGGCCGCGTCCTCCGACTCAAAGGCAGGGGTGTAGTGCGCCGCGACGTTGTTTCGTGAGAGGTTTATGGGGAAAGCCGGCTGCCCGCCCTTTTTCCTTATCGCGGCCTCGATTTCCTCTGCAAATTCGAAGAGGTTCGTGCCGACCTTGAGCTTCTGCTTTGCGAGGGCCTGGGCCCCGGCTGTTATTTCGCCGGCCTTCTTGTAGTTAGCAATGGCCTGTTTTTCCAATGAAGTCATTACAATGTTCTATTTGTTAGGGTTTAAAGCGCTTCCCGAAAAGCAGCGGCATGCCAATATGTGCGGTAGGATTTCATCCTGTGAACTACCTGCCCGTGAATGGCAACGCTTTGCTAAAAAGAAAAATTGTCGAATTTATCCGAACTTGGCTAAGCGTTGGGGTCTCTACCATACATGCTATCAGAACCATGGGGCAGGTAGTTCGGTAGATTGCAACTACATGCAAATAGGTGCGACACCGCCATCAAGGAAATTCAGCTCCAAGCTGAAGCAAAGAACTCCTTTGCCTGCAGCGGCGCGTGGAAGGCAAACCCCTAATCAGACAAATCCTGATTTGCAGGCATTGCCCTGGCAATTGTATTCGCATTTCTTTATTTTCGATGCGAGCCCTTCCTGTGTGCAGTACCATTCCATCACGCTGTCCCCTAGCACCTGTCATAAGCGGCAGGTCTGGACTTTTCAGGAGTTTTCAGCTTGGGCTCATTCACGTTTCCCACAACGTAGAAATTGATGCCCTTGTCCGAATCAGTGCAGTTATTGTTGTCTGGAATAACGATGGTTTCCGCATTTCGCGTTTTTGCCCCTGTTGCGGTGCCGTATCACCTCGGCGCGAACAGCTTGCTCTGCTTCCCCCCATGTATCAGGTCGTCCTTTCCATACCCAAGCTCCTGCATGATGTTTAGCACCGCTGGCAGGATTTGGTGCTCTAGGTAGTAATCCGCATCGTAGTCGCCTTCCTTAACGTACTCCTCCAGCTCGGCCTTGTCCGAGACGCTTTTGCTCTTGCCCGTGCCGCGCGTGACCACGTATCCAATGAGCGCCCCGACCTCTATGTCCTTGCCGCGCTTCATCGCCTTCTCCGCCGCAACGACATGCGGACCCTTGGACTCGTACTTGGCTGGCGAGGCCTTAAGCTGCTTCATTATCACCAGTTCCTTTTTCGGCACCTTGCTATCCTTGAGCCTCCTTATCACGTCCTTCGTGATTTGTATCGCCTTCTCCGGCTTGCCTTGTGCGAGTACTGCTTCAATCACCTGCCTCTGCGTTTCCTTTGCAACCGGCGCCCAGTCCCTCCTCACATACTCAAAGCCAACGATTTTCAGGTTGCCCTTAAAGTCCATGAGCGCATATTTTTTCTTGGCCGCGCTTTCCTTCTCGCGCTTCGTCACGAATATCCCGCGCCTGTACATCCCGTCGAATTCCAGCTCCATGGCTTCAGGCAGTTCCGAATTCGTTTTTTCCAAAAATCCAAGGACGTCTTTTTCGGTTTTTCCTTCCGGCAGTACAAGGAAAAGGCTGTCCGTATCAGAATAAAGGCCCTGAAAACCCATTTCATTTGCCTTGTGCATCGTCTCCCTTATGTAGTGCCTGCTCCACGCCGTAATGGCACGGGCGCTCTCGCGCGAGTACCATCTCGCGCGGGGGTAGCCTAGGTAACCGTAGTGCGAGTTAAGCAAAATCTTAAGCCCGCGCTGCTTCGCATTCACGAACCTGTATTGTTCGCTGTTCTTGTCCATCGCCCTGGCCTTTTTCTTGAGCTCTATCCTCGCCGCGAGTATCTCCTCGAGAATGGAAACGAGGAATCCTTTCTGCTTCATGCAGAACCAGTCTTTGTCAGGAGAAACATTCGCCCCTGTACTGCATTCCGGGTGGTGGCACTTCAGCGTCTCCGGGCTTATGTTGTGCGAAATCATTATTGTGGGGTGCAATGACCTGAAGTCAAGCACCGCAATGTTCTCGTGCAGCCCAGGCACGGGCTCCTTCACAAAACCCCCTTCATACGTCCGGAGGCTGCGCTGGTGGATTTCCCTCTCCCCTGGCTTGTTGGGAATCAGGAGGTCGCGGTCCGCGCTGTTGAGCATGAGGAGCTGCTCCACCATCTCTGAGGATGACGCGCGGCTCGTATCTGTGAGGGTGTAGCGGAGCATCGCGCAGAGCTGTATCTCGAGCGGCAGGAATTCCCGCGCGAGGCGCATTGTCACTTCGCCGTCCTCGCGGTTGTAGTCAACTATCCTCTCCAGCTCACCTTTTTCCCATAGCTCGTTGATGGCCTCGTGGCCGAGCTTTTCCTTCGGCTGATTGAAGAGCTTTTCCGAGACGCTCTCGAGGTCCATCTTGAGGAGGCTGATTGAGCCTGTGCGCGCCATGAATTTCACGAGCTGGAAGGCGTCGAGGTGCTGCGTGCCTTTCAGCGTTGCGGAGTGGAATATTCCGCGGTTCACCACCTGCACCCCGCCGTGACCGAAGTCGCACTCTATCCCAAGCCTCTCACAGCGCTCCTTGATGTATGGCAAATCGAACGTGTCGCCGTTATATGTCACAAGAACATCCGGCGAGAGGGCGCGGATGTCAAAGAGAACCTTTTCTACCATCCCCTTCTCGCTTCCCAAAACCACGGTGCCCTTTTTTTCCGTGGGCTTGTAAGTGTATACCGCCGCTTTTGGTTCCTGCTCCCCTGTACCGGTCACTAGCACGCACATGAGTATGGGATCCTTCTTCGGATCTGAAAACCTTCCAGGTGAAAGCGTTTCTATGTCGAGCGCGGCAACCCGTAGCTCGTGCGGGCAATCCTTTTGGGAAATTTTTGTTATGTTGCACGCTGCCAGGTTTTTTCCCGGCTTCCCGGCAGGGCTTGCGCTTTCCGCGAACTCAACTTCCACTCCCGACATAGGTTTCAGGCCCTTGTCTATCAGGTAGCGGTTGGCGTAAGGGATATCATACTCGCGCTTCTCAATCACGCCCTCGATTTCAGTGATTTTCTCGCGCGCCTTCACGAGGTCCCCGGGGTTTTTGAAAGATACTTTGACCGCATTCTCCGCATTGGATTTTGGCACGTGCTCGGCGCCAACCGCCCGCACACTATCTCCAAAGTCGAAGTCAAGGATTGCCTTAGCGGCCTTTTCCGGCTCCTTGCAGAGCGTATAAAAGTAAGGTCTGAACCCACGGTCCTCGAAGCGCAGGATTTCATTTTCCGTGCTCACAAAAACCTGTATTACCGCATTCTGTGCCTCGTCGAGCCTGTAATCGCAGTCGAGCAGCATGCCCGAAAGCTTATTATTCGGCATATACAATATTCTAATGCAAAAGGTTTTATTTTGGAAACAGCCCGAATATTCCTCACCTACCCAACGCAAGACGCCACTAGCTTCAACAGGTGGCCATGGTGTCATCCTGCGTTCCGTCGACGGTTGCTTGTGAGGCTCCGTGGGCTTCAGCCCACGGTGCTTAGTGTGCCAATGTTGGCAACACTAACAAACAGCGTTAAGCACTCAGGCAGCTTTTGGATTGGGGGTGTATACTGAATGCCGCCGCACCAGAGGGGAGGTCCGCAGCATGGCATGGAGGACCAGAGGCCAAGCCAGCCCCAGAACATTTTCTCGCGCATCAATGACGACATCAAGGCCCTCAACACGAGCATCCAGCTCATAACCCAGAAGCTCAATGCGATGGTGAGGTACGAGAAAATCCTTGGCAGGAACCTTGTGGTGCTGAACAAGAAGATAAAGGAGCTGCAGGAGGAAAGGCACGATTCTCCGAGGGAATCGCCTGCTATCGCCTCAGAGTTCGCAGATATAACCAGGAGGCTCTCGGCAAATGCCGAGGCCATTGCGAGGCTGCAGTCGGACGTCGAGTACATAAAGCAGAACTACGCCAAGGCCGAGGAAGTAAGCGAAATGAAGTATGTTGTGGACACCATAAACCCGCTGGAGTTCGTGAAGGTAAGGGACGTGCAGGGACTTGTCGGCCAGCAGAAGAAAAGATGAGTGTGTGGATTTATTGGTTTTTGGCTCGCCTGGATTTGGCTAATACATCCTGCTCAGCGTTGGCCTCACGAGCACCCTGTATGCCTTCCTGTTCTTCAGTTGCACGCCTGCATCATTGCCGCTCACTATGTTGATTTCCGCTTCGAGCTGGTCCCTGAGGGCAGGTTCGACGTCGATTATGTGCTCTGCCCCAACAACAATTCCTATTCCATACTTCTGGAACTCCTTGAGCATCATAACAGCCTCACTTGCAATGAGCTTCTGCTTTTCCTTGCCGAGGAAAATCTGCACCGTGGGGATGATGAGCAGCACCCTCGCAACCTGCGTGGGCCCCTTGAGGCGGTAATACTCGAATATTTCCCTTAGGATTGAATGGGATATGAGCATCGTGCTCCTCTCGTCCACGTTCTCGAACTCGAGCACGGCCGCCCTCGCTATGTTGGAGGTGCCTTGCCTCGCCATCTCGTCAATCTCGTTCTCTGAGCCGAAGAGGAAAGGGTAGCGTATCGAGATTAGCTTCAGTACCCTCGCGGCCTTCAGTATCTCGAACTCGCTGAATTCCTCGGTGGGGCTCATTTTCGAAACACCCTCGATGAGTTCCTCCATCGAGCCCACCTTCTCGTTTTCAAGGGCGGCTCTCATTATCCTCGGGAAGTCCTTGTCGCCGATGCCGAACACCTCAGCGATGTGCTCTGGCTTGATGATATTGAGGTCAATCCTCAGGCTCTCCCTCGGCTTGAAGGACTTGAGCGGAAAACCCAGTGGGTCGACCTCGACCATATACTTCTGGATTTCGGGAACGTTCCTGTTCGCCTCGCCTATTCCGGAAAAGCCCTTTGAGAAGTCGAAGAAGATTGTGGGAGTGTTGGCGAGTAGCGCACTTTCCCCAATAACCACCATGACCCTTGCCCTATCATACTTTTCTCCTTCCGTCACTATGGTCTTTAGGAAGAGCTCTAGGGGCTCAACCACTCTCTGTCTGTCCCTAGTGGTGCCGAGCATTACCTCGCCCCTGATGGCCTGCTTCTTTGGCTCAGGCTCTGCACCAGACGATGGGTGGTACGATGTCGCGAGGAGCGGGGTGAGCATGGGCATCGCGAATAACGCCTTCCTCACGTCCTCACCTGCCTCGCCTATGTCCTCTATCACGAGTTCATACGCCTTGGAAACGTCCTTGATAAGCACTGCCGAGGTTTCGAGCCTCTTTACGAGCGAGTCCACTTCCCTGATGAACTCCTCCTCGACCCACCTCACGTAAGCAGGCCTGCTGCCGAGGAGGAGGAATTTCATGGTGCTGGCCTCATCGTGCTTTGTTATGATGAGCGCCTCCCTCGGCAGGGTTTCCGTGAACGACTCGATGTCGCCTGAGGCGTGGAACGCCTTGTAAAGCTCGACTATCGCGCCCTCGGTCCTGTCGAGCTTCTTCTCGTACACCAGCACCATCAGGATTTTCTCCGGGTTGGAGTACAGCTCTATGTCATGCTGTTGGAATGTGCCGGTGAAGAGCCTTTCCCATGGCCCGTTCGCTATCTTGAAAAGCTCCATTCAGTAGTTTAGCAGCAAAATACTATATATAAATTGCCCCGGGCGAGCCAAGAGCCAAATAATCGCCCGGCGCCTTATTTTTGGCTTTTGGCTTTTTTTGGTTTTTTCTCGGGGGTGTATTTACCTCAGCAGCTCCAGTTCAATCTCGCCTTGTCCCTCGCCTCGTCATGTCCTCGGATTTCCCTTGCAGCATCGGGTGCCACTTGAGTTCCTGCCTCGGCCTGTTGATTGCCGCCTTGTTAGGCTATATTCCCGCGACCTTAGGAGCCCGATGCTCGTCAGGAGCGCCTCCTTCCTTGACCTGACCAGGTCCATTTTGCTGTCGAAGAGGCGGCCCAGTGCAGCCGCCTGAACATCCTTGCATGTTCTCTTGTAATGGGCATATTACCCATTAACCCATCATTCCCGGCACCGTTGAAAATGTCTTTATAGGTGATTGAGCATCCACCCATAGGGTGGGGAAAACCAGTTGAGGTGGTTTTCCTATGGAAGAAGGAAGGATT